>CALDOI010000067.1 GCA_937912115.1 uncultured Bacteroidota bacterium
TATTATATATCTATATGATTTATAGTTGTTACATTCCATTTTTGGAATAGCATTTTGATTGTGTAATTGTATAATATTATTTAAGCTAAATTATATACTTCATGTGTTAATCGACTAGTTTTATGGATTATATATCACTTAATTGAATCGATCTTCATACATTCTTTGATTAGTTCACAAATGTAATTTTTGTATTTAATGTTAGTTTTGTAATCTTCATATATAACGCCTTATATTACTATGATTGTAAGATTTTTTCAATTCGCCTTATACACAATTGTGAATTATTTACATTTGTTAATTTAGTACCCATATTTATAACTTGTTGAGGATTTTTTAGTCATGATTATACACAATAGAACGAAGTTGAAATGAAAGTGAATTCATAAATAAATGTTCTTTATAATCATTTTAGATAATATCGTATTTTTGCAATAGTTTAATTATTTTGAAATGGCTTCTACCCTGCTCAATAATTAAAACAAAAACAAGAATGTGAAAGTTAGAATAATAATGTAATGGCAAAATTCGAAATCATAATGCCCAAGTTGGGTGAAAGTATTATTGAAGCAACAATTACTCGCTGGGTTAAAAATGCAGGTGATCAACTTGAAGAAGATGATCCGATTGTTGAAATAGCAACTGATAAGGTTGACTCTGAAATCCCAAGTCCTGTTGAAGGTAAATTGGTAAAACTTCTTTTTGAAGAAGGCGATATAGTAGCTGTTGGAACGGTTATAGCAATTGTGGAAATGGATGGTGATGATGATTCGGAACCTACTGAGTCTGTAAGTGCCGAGAATAGAAAATCTGAGGTTATTAAATCTGACCCGGCACCAATAGTTGTTGAGTCGAAGATTGAAAAGGCGGCAACCAAGGTTGATTATGCAGATTCATCAAAGTTTTATTCTCCACTGGTAAAAAGTATAGCTTCAAAAGAAAATATTAGTATTACTGAACTTGATAGCATACATGGTAGTGGCAAAGATGGAAGGGTTACGAAGAACGATGTGCATATTTTTTTACAAAAAAGGACAAGTCCACAGCAACCAATGGCAAAGCCTGAAAAAGTTAGTGCACAGCCTTTAACATCATTAACAAGTGATAAAGTAGTTGAAATGGATCGTATGCGAAAGTTAATAGCTGACCATATGGTTATGTCTAAACAGGTTTCTCCTCATGTTACTTCATTTATTGATGTAGACGTAACAAATATTGTAAATTGGAGAAACCGAGTAAAGGATAGTTTTGCAAAACGTGAAGGCGAAAAAATAACCTTCACTCCTATTTTTATTCACGCTGCTTCGCAGGCTTTACGCGACTATCCTCAAATTAATGTGTCGCTTGATGGTTACAATATTATTTATCGAAAAGATATTAATATAGGTATGGCTGCAGCTCTACCAAATGGAAACCTAATAGTTCCTGTTATTAAAAAAACTGATGAAAAAAGTTTGCTAGGTGTTGTTAAAGCAGTAAATGATCTTGGTGGTAGAGCAAAAGCAAATAAACTTAAACCTGATGAAATACAGGGAGGAACATTTACAATAACTAATTTTGGCTCATTCGATAGTCTTACAGGCACACCAATTATAAACCAACCACAAGTTGCAATATTAGGAATTGGTGCAATACGCAAACAACCAGCTGTAATTGAAACAACTCAAGGTGATTTTATTGGTATCAGGCATATAATGATTCTATCTCTTGCTTATGACCATCGTATTGTTGATGGTGCACTTGGGGGTATGTATCTAAAAAGATTAAAAGAATTATTAGAAAATTTTAGTCCTGATACAAATATTTAATATGAAGTTAAATCTAAAGAAACCAATAGCTTTTTTTGATATTGAGGCAACGGGATTAAATGTTACTAATGATCGAATTGTTGAAATTAGTGTGCTACGAATAAATACTAACGACACTAAGGACTTAAAAACCTGGCTGTTAAATCCGGATTATCCTATTAGTGAAGACGCATCAAAGATTCATGGCTATAATAACAACGAACTTGTTGATAAACCAACTTTTAAACAAAAGGCCAAGGAAATTGCTACTTTTTTTGTTGGTTGTGATCTTGCCGGATACAATTGCCTTAAGTTTGATATCCCCATGTTAGTGGAGGAATTCCTAAGGGCCGGAGTTGATTTTGAAATTAAAAAAAGGCGGTTAATTGATGTTCAGAATATTTTCATGAAAATGGAGCAGCGAACATTAAATGCCGCTTATAAATTTTACCTTGGGAAAAATCTAGAAAATGCTCATGCTGCTGAGGCTGATACTATTGCTACCTACGAAGTACTCGAGTCGCAACTTGATAAATATATCGATACTGAATATTCTGATCGAGAAGGCAATGTATCAACTCCAGTGATAAACGACGTTCAAAAATTACACGATTTTTCTATGCACAACAGCAATGCGGATTTGATTGGTCAGATTATATATAATAAGGAGCGACAAGAGGTATTTAATTTCGGAAAGCACAAAGGGAAGACTGTTGAAGATGTTTTCAAGAATGATACATCATATTACTCATGGATTATGAAAGCCGATTTTCCCCAATACACAAAAAACCTGTTAACTAATATTAAGTTAAAAATGATATGAAAATAATATGCATTGGTCGAAATTATAGTGAACACGCAAAAGAATTTAATAATCCTGTTCCTGAGAAGCCAATATTTTTCATGAAACCTGACACAGCGATTGTAAATAACAACGATCCTGTTTATTATCCCGAACATTCGAATGATCTTCACTATGAGGTTGAGATCGTTATTAAAATATGTAAAAAAGGCAAACACATAAGTGAAAAGTTTGCCTCAGGTTATTATCAGGAAATTGGTATTGGCATTGACTTTACAGCAAGAGATGTACAAGCAGAGTGTAAGAAGAAGGGACTTCCATGGGAAATAGCAAAAGCCTTCGATCAATCAGCACCTGTGAGTAGTTTTATTGATAAGGGTATATTTAATAATTTGAAAAGTATAAATTTCTCATTAAGTATTAACGGAATAGAAAAACAAGCTGGTAACACGGAAGATATGATTTTTTCCTTTAACAATATAATTGCTTATGTTTCGAAATTTGTAACACTTAAAGAAGGTGATCTCATATTTACAGGAACTCCCTCCGGAGTTGGTTCTGTTTCAATAGATGATCATTTTCAGGCTTTTATCGAAGGAGATTGCATGCTTGATTTCAGGGTTAAATAAACTATTTATAACTACTATAAACTACCAATCAAAATCTTTTCCCTCTTCTTCAAGTAATGGCATTAGGTATAATATGTCAGAAAATGAAGCTTCCCTATAATTAGGTGGCGGAATAAAAAAATCATCAATTATATTAATCTCCCGAATATTAGTAACTCTAACTAACTGCTGATTAGAATCAGGTAAATACTCGATTGATTTCAAAAGAATTCCATTCTGTAACAATTCTATATATTCATCAGTATATGAAATACTCCCCTGCCCCGAAATTGGATTTAACTGTTTCATAAACGAAATCATATAATTGACATCCACATCGTTATAGGGCTTAACTTCAGTAGTATGCCAAATCGATTCAATAATAATAGTGTCATATTTTATATCGTATCTTCTGGCATTATATTCAAGTATCTTTTCATTTTCTGAAGTTTCAAAAACAGCAATATTGTTATTTACAACTCGGTTTGTATCAAGCAGTTGAGTCCTAATGTCATTATATATACTGTCTAATTCTATTCTATCAGCAGGAGATAGCCCAATCAGCATTTCTTCCATTTGCTTATCATATGCTGAAATACTATTTTCTTTTAATTGCTGGATTGTCCCGGACCAGAAAACCTTGTATTGAGAAAATACGAGCGTGATTATTTTTTTTTTAAAATCAATTATTGCGATGGATGATTGTGTTTCATGACGAATAAAATTGTTCTGAATAAAGGTTGTTTGTATCATCCTGTTTCCATGCACGTCTGTACTTTCTTCGGTTATTACCCATCCTGCATTAACAACAAATGGTAGCACAATAAATAATACTAAAGCATGAAATGCGATTATTGATGATTTTTTAATCATATAAATATTTAGGTGAAATTAGAAATAAGCTTCTGGATACAAAATTAGAAAATATTAAAGGTGTTTTTGTAATTAGGAAGAAAAATAATCTTCAATATCACAAAATATCAGATTAAATGTTAGTTCGTATTAAAACTACTTTGATTATTCATCGCACTTTGTATTTAACTTAATAACTTTGACTTTAAAAAAGCTCATTCCGCATCAATATTTAATATACTTCGCTATATTACAGATGTTTACCATAAGTATCTTCATGCAAATAAAAAATTAAGCAGGTGTTTCCATAATTAAGAAGAATAAACTATTTTTGCAGGCTCAAATTGAAAAAATTATGTCTAAGAAAAAACACGAAGAAATATCAGGAGATCAGCGATTAGAGAATATTGGTGAAACACTGAGTAAAACTGAACAATTTATTTTTAATAATCAAAAATTTATTGGAATTGCAATCACCATACTAATTTTGGCAATTCTTGGGTATTTTGGATATAACAAATATTACCTTGAACCCAAAACCCAGGAAGCGACTCAACAAATGTTTCAAGCTCAGCAATATTTTGAGGCTGATTCGCTTGACAAAGCACTTTACGGTGATGGAAATAGCTTAGGATTTGTTGATATCAGTAGTGAATACGGTATGACAAAACCTGGTAAACTGGCCAACTATTATGCTGGTATAGCATTCCTTAAGAAAAAAGATTTTGAGCAAGCAATTGATTATCTAGAAGGATTTAACGCTCATGACCATTTAATTAGCCCAATGGCTAGAGGAGCAATGGGTGATGCGTATTTGGAATTAGGTGATAAGGATAAAGCTGCTGCATATTATTTGGAAGCTGCTAACATGGATGATAATGGCTTCACAGCCCCATTATTTTTATTCAAAGCCGGTCAGGTATATGAATTACTAGGCAATTACGACAAAGCCATTACCACATACACTCGTATTAAGAATAATTACTGGAAAAGTAATGAAGGACGTAGTATTGAGAAAAATATCTCACGCGTTAAAGAGCTAAAGAAGAGAAAATAGTGAAATAACTATATAAGAAATTGAACCTGGTATATTCATGCCAGGTTTTTTTTATTTTTATAGTTTGGAATTGTTGATGATAAGCATCACATTAATATCATGAAAAAAGAAGATCTTCGAATAGTTTTTATGGGAACGCCCGATTTTTCTGTTCCAACATTAAATGCAATAATAACTGAAGGTTATAACGTTGTGGGTGTAATTACTGCCCCTGATAGGGAAGCCGGCAGAGGAAGGAAGATTAAAATGTCGGCAGTAAAAGAATTCGCTCTCAATAATGAACTAAAAATATTGCAACCAACTAATCTGAAAGATGAGGATTTTATTAAGGAGTTAACCAGTTTAAAGCCAAATCTTCAAATTGTAGTTGCATTTAGAATGTTACCAAAGGTTGTGTGGTCGTTGCCCAAGTTAGGAACATTTAACCTACATGCATCGCTGCTTCCTCAATACAGAGGAGCTGCACCAATTAATTTTGCAATAATAAATGGAGAATCGCAAACCGGACTCACTACGTTCTTTCTTGATGAGCAAATTGATACCGGTGGTATAATAAAACAGACTAAAATTAACATTAGTAATGAAGATAGTGCCGGTTCATTACATGATAAAATGATGGTGTTGGGATCGGAATTAGTTATTGATACAATTAATTGTATACTAAATAATAGTATAACTCCAAAGGATCAGAAGAATTTTATTGACCAAAACAAAGTTTTAAATTCTGCCCCCAAATTAAATAAGGACGACTGTAGAATAAACTGGAACAAAAAGCCTGTTGATGTCTATAATTTTGTACGTGGTTTGAGCCCATATCCTGCATCATTTTCAACACTTGTTTCAAAAAGTAAAAAAGAAATAGTTGTTAAAATATTTTCAGTATCTATTATTTCAAATTCAGAGCATACTCAAAAACCTGGTGCAATAATTTCAGATGGGTCTACCTGTATTGACGTCGCTCTTAAATCAGGTGTTATTAGAATTCTGGAATTACAATTATCGGGAAAAAAGAGGATGAGAACTGCTGAATTACTAAGAGGGCTTAAGAATATTGAAGATTATCATTTCGAATAATGATAATAAAACTACCTTTTCATTACCTTATTGTATTTAGTTTTGTATTGATAATACCAAATAAATTGAACCAATAATGAGTTTTAGCAAAATTTATAAGCAAACTTTATAATACAAAAGCCTCTATGAATAAGGCATTACAGCAATTATCAAGCAATTTTTTTGATTAAATTAGTAATAATTTAATGGTTTTATCAACAATTTGGCTGTTTTATTAACAAAAATGTAGTATTAGGCCTTACTGGCCTTGCATTTTAAACTTTATGCATTACATTTGTTAGCAGTAAAACCTTAATTTTTAATTAAATACTTAAACATGAACAAAGCGGAATTAATTGACGCAATGGCATCAGGAGCTGGACTCAGCAAAAGTGATGCAAAAAAAGCTCTTGAAGCTTTTATTGGTGCTACTGGTAATGCATTAAATGCTGGTGACCGTGTTGCATTGGTTGGATTTGGATCTTTCTCAGTTTCTACTAGAGCTGCTCGTAAAGGACGCAATCCACAAACTGGTAAAGAAATAAACATAGCTGCTAAAAAAGTAGTTAAGTTTAAAGCAGGTGCTGATTTAGCAAATACTGTTAAATAACATTTGTAAAAAACGCAAAAAAAACGCATTGAGAATCTCAGTGCGTTTTTTTTATGTAATCGCCATAATTAAAAACAAACCTATAAGGAAGTAATGCATCTTTACCAGCATAACCTACTCCAATCCTTGGCCCTGCTTCGATGTCCATTTTTTTAATTGCAATTTTATTATCTTCAATCCAAATATCACTTCCTTGGTAGCTAGCACCGTTTATTGACAAATCAATACCCAATGCCTTTGTGAGCTTACCAGGTCCATTTGACAGGTTATTGTTAACTTTGGTTTTACCGGTTCTTACGAGCATTTCATTAGTTCCGATTATAGGATAAATTGCACGTATAAGAACTGCATGGGGTATATTTACATCAGCAGTTACAACATTTAACAGATAATGTATTCCGTAGCATAAATATACATAAGCCACACCGCCTTGTCCATACATTATCTCAGTGCGGTTTGTTCGGGTTCCACTATATGCATGTGATGCTTTATCTGATGTACCCTTATAAGCCTCAGTCTCCGTAATAATTCCGCCGGTTAATATATTATCAATATTGCTAAATAAATATTTTCCCAGTAGGAATCTGGCAATATAAACTACGTCAGTATGTAAGTAGGAAGATATTGGAAGCTTGGCCAAGGTAACAAAGTTATTAATCAAACAATCTGCAAATTGCAAAAATAATCAGATAAAAGCAATCAGTTAGAGTATGTATCCAACTCCTCCTGTTACAGTAAAATGACTTATTCTTTGATTGAAGGTTACATTATAAGGTTCACCATCCAAATCCCATCCTGTAACATCTTTAAACTTAAGAGTTGACTGTAGATAATCACCAAATAACATTACATAATATGAACCTACTTTATATTTAAATCCTGTACCTAATATATAACCAAAATTAGAAGCTCTTGAGCTCACTAAATAATATTCCCCTTTATCGTTGAGATCGTTTTTATTGGTAGTTCGGATTGTGGCATTTGGAGAATACGACCCAAAATAACCAGCAAGGGTTCGTATATCCCACGAGAAATTTTCAGAAATAGGAAAGCGCAGATAAGGCCCAAGGAATAATCCGCCGCTGCTCCAATTTTTTGTACTCTCAACACTTACACCATAATTTGGATGCTCAGATTCAAGTTCCTTTTTGTATTTTGAATTATTTAGTGAATTACTACTATAATTTATAATTAATTGAAATCCAAAATTATGACTTACCCGATATGCATAATTAAACGACATTGCAATACCTGTCTTTGCAAAACCTGAAGTTGAATCGCCCAATTGAGACTTGCTAAAATCCGATAACGGAAATGATGGTCCAATGGATAAGCCAATAAACTGGCGATTATTGCTTTGCCCAAATGCAACTTGTGTTAGAAATAGTAGCCCGATAATAATCTTTTTCATATTTTTTCTTTTTTCCAAAACTTTTAAAACTAGTTCAATGAAATCATTCTCATAAATCGAATCCCAAATCCATCTGGCTATACCAACTTAGCTTTTCGTCTTTATGCCGAATAACTTTATTATTATCAATTAACCATCTAACAACCTGGATAACATCATCTTCACTATAATCCTGTAAAAGCGATATTAACTCATATAGGTGCTTAGAACCATTCAGCAAACTATCCTTCACGGCTTTTTCAATCGAAGAAAAATCCATTTCATTTAAATCAACCTTATTTTTTGAGACACATACATCACAAATTCCACACCTCCTAACATTTTTCTCCCCGAAATATTCCAGTAATAATTTACTCCTGCATTCCAGCGAATTTGCAATAAAGCCGAGCATTGCAACCAAACGATTTTCGGCAGCTATTTTTTGATTTTGATAATTATCATCGGAAAGTTGAATATGCTTAATACTTAAGCGCTCGTATGAAAAAACAAGTTGAGGAACTGTTCTTATAGGTATATAACTTATTATCTTTTGTTTATTAAAATAAACCAGCTTTTTTACAACCTCTTCCCTTTTTAAATTGGCACGATTTGCAAGCAGGGTTTCATTTATATTAATGTAATCAGTAAATACTCCTGAATACGATCTCATTATTTCTTTAAGCAGCCCGTCGGAACCAGGATTCTCAACAATAAATCTATATAATTCTTCTTTGGTTAACGGCACACATAATTTTGAATATTGACCAGCTGATTGTATATAAATCAAATAACCTTCTTTTTCAAGAAAATTAATTGAGTTATAGGTTTGTAATACATCCAGATTATACTGATTGGCAAAATCTGCAATATTGAAATCAAACCCCATATCTTTACCACTACCTTCCGGTAACTGAAAGTAATTTCCCAACGCATTATACACATTCTTAATTGTGCTAATTTCTGGAAATGAGGCTTTAAACAATTCTTTTGCTCTTACAATATCATTATCATTAAATAATAGAATTGCCGAGGATGGTTGCAAATCCCTACCGGCCCTTCCTGCTTCCTGAAAATATGATTCTATTGAATCGGGTAATTCATAATGAACTACTGTTCTCACATTCGACTTATCGATACCCATACCAAAAGCATTTGTCGCAACAATTACTTTTGTTCGTCCCAAACTCCAATCTTTCTGTCTTACGTCTCTTGTTTTAGCATCAAGACCAGCATGGTAGTAGGTAGCACTTATTCCATTTTTATTAAATACTTCTGCCAACTCTCTCGTCTTTCTTCTGTTTCTTACATAAACAATAGCAGTGTTATTATCTTTTGAAAGTCTTCTTATCAAAAAACCAGTTTTATCGAATTCCTTGATAATATTATAGGATAGATTTCTTCTTTCAAAGCTGGTTTGTAGTAAATTAGGCTTTTTAAACTCAAGCTTTTTCATTATATCTTTTACCACAGGAGGAGTAGCTGTAGCTGTTAAAGCCAATATTGGAACTTTTGGAACTATTGATTTTATTTCAGCTATTTTAAGATAAGGAGGGCGAAAATCATAACCCCATTGTGAAATACAGTGAGCCTCATCAACTGCAATTATATTAATATTCATGCGACTCAATATGTCTCTGGTTACAGGTGTAGCAAGACGTTCGGGTGATAAATACAGAAACTTTAAATCTCCATAAAGAGCATTTGAATAAACAGATTCTATTTCATCACGGTGCATACCAGTATATATGGCTGCCGCTTTTATTTTATTTTTCTTAAGGGTAGTAACTTGGTCTTTCATTAAAGCAATCAGGGGAGAGATTACTATACAGGTTCCCTTTTGTATTAATGCAGGTATCTGAAAGCAGATGGATTTACCTCCACCTGTAGGGAGCAAGGCAAGTGTATCATTACCAGCAAGTATTGAGTCGATTATTTCTTCCTGCATGGGTCGAAAGTTTGAATGCCCCCAATAACTAACAAGAATTTTTTTTGCTTCAGAACTCATAGTAATAATGGAAAGTAAAAACTGTTTGTTGGTTAAGCAAATAATATTAGCTAATTGAAATACTCTGCGATAACCGAAAACAGTTTTTCGTGATTAATAGGTTTTTTAAAATACTGATCGCATCCGCTCTCCAGGCAGTTGTTCCTATCATCGGCACTGGCAAATGCTGTTTGCGCGATGATTACTATATCAGGATTTTCTTTTTTAATAAGCTTTGATGCCAATAATCCATCCATAATGGGCATTTTAATATCCATTAAAACGATATCAACTTTTTGGTCACTTTTGCATAAATTAACTGCCTCCTCACCATTTTGAGCCCATAGTATATTCACACCAGTATGTGAAAGCACACCTTTTAAAAAAATATAATTATCTTTTACATCATCAGCAATCAATATTGTACGTTGGGACCAATTATCGCTACCAATAAGGGATTGGTTGAGATAAAAATCTTTAAAGCCAGTTTTTGCTTCAAAAGGAATAGTGAAATAAAAGGTAGAACCTTCATCTATCTCTGAGTCAAGCCATATATTACCACCAAGGAGTTCAACAAATGATTTACTTATTGCTAATCCAAGTCCTGTTCCTTCAAGATTTCGGCTATAAGTACTTTTATCCTGCCCATACTGTTCAAATATTTTATCTTTTTTGTTTGTTTCAATACCAACGCCGGTATCTTTAACATAAAACTGTATATATTCTGGAGCAATGCTTAAATATCCAAATTCTATAAATCCATCATCAACAAACTTCAGCGAATTTGTTAGTAGGTTATTGAATATTTGTTGCAAACGATGTGGATCAGTTTCAATTCTAAGATCTGAAGCTTTATCAGACAACACAAGCTTCAATTCAATATTTGTTTTACCCCTAATTTCTTTCTCCTGTTTAAATGTCAACAGTATTTCCTGGAGAAAACTATTTACATTAAACATTGATTTTTGTATTGTAACCTGACCTGCTTCAATTTTTGAAATATCTACGATATCACCAATTAGCTGCATTAGTGACCTTCCTGCGGTTTGAATTAATTTGGAAAACATCTCCTTTTCTTCCTCAGTGGTATCCTCATCCAATAATAAATCTGAAAACCCGATTATTGAGTTTAAAGGAGTCCTTAACTCATGAGACATGCTTGCTAACGAAAGTGATTTCATTCTATTAGATTCAGTAGCTTTTTCACTTGCTTCAATCAACTCTTTTTCATACTGCTTTTGTTTACTAATATCCCTAATTATAGCCAGACTATTATATATCTTACTATTATCAAGTCGTGTTAAACTAATATCAGTATAGAATATTGTACCATCCTTTTTTTCATGCATCCATTCAAAATGTTGTGGAATACCATCTAATGCGGCATCAAGATAGCCTGTTTTATTTTGATTATCCTCGGTAAGTTCTCCTTCAACTTTAGGCGATAATTCACTTGGTGACATGCCTATAATTTCTTCTTTATCATACCCAAACATCTGGCAGCCTTTGTCGTTAATATCAACAATCTCCTGATTATTTAGTAATACGATACAATCATTGGCATTTTCAAAAATTGCACTATATTTATAATCTGATTTTTTAACTAATTCCAATGACGCTTTATACTGCTCTTGAAGACCAATTAATAATGCAAGTGATTCTAAAGTATGTTCGTCGTCAATACTAAATTCTCGTAAAGAAGTATCAGCAATTGCGAGGCATCCAATAACTTTACCCTCCGGCTGAATAAGTACACTCAAATACGTTTTCAACTTATACTTTAAAACAGTATTATCAGTTGTTGCAAACTTTGTTTTTTCAATATCAATTATGGATAATGGTTTTTTATCACCACTAGTGATCGCTTTAAAACATATTTGGCCATTAACATCGGTAGTTATGGGTCTATCGTTAGTAGCCATGTCGCTTGTGATAATTTCTAATGAAGTTTTAGTATCACTAATTTTATAGTAAAAACAATAACTACATTCAATAATCTTTTTTGTTTCCTTAACTATCATATAGATATTTTCTAAGGGATTTTTTGAAAGATTATTTGCTATTTTACCAGGAAAAGAAAGCATAGTTTTCACTAGATTTAGATTTTATTCAGCAAAGTTAATAAAAGTCTTGCTTTATCGCTACAATCTTGATAAACAATTGAGATAAAAAAACTTATAGCAATAATAAAGTAAATTTTTGTTTATTTATTATTTGTGGTTTGATCATTGTTATTTCATGTAATAAGAAATTTGTCTAAAAACAGCATATTATTAATACACTGCTATTTACAAAGCCTTGTCATTCGTAACATAGAGAGAGGTCTCCTGAGTCCTAACCCCAAACAAAAATACGTCCGCAATTCTTCGAGCTAAAGCCATCCATCCTATTTCGTATTTTGGGATGACATAAATGTAAACAAAGAATGTAAGGAAAATGAATTCTTATTTATTAACGGCCTCGTAACGATTTCCGTTAGGTGGATCAACCTCTTTCATTGTGTTGACCATTTCAATTTTTTCGGCAGGAGAAGCATCAGTAAATATATTTATTATCTCAGCTCTCTTGGCCTCCAATAGAACCTGAAGCAAATATAAACTCGATCTCTTGTTATAAATATTTTTATAATACTTAAGTGTTTTTCCCACAACTGCTCTACCACCAATTAAATCTTTCGACATCACATCAAGTCCCTTAAGGTGATATTCATATAGCAGTTTTCGCATATCGGTATAAGATGTATTAAGCAAATTTTCAATTAGTTGGTATCTATTTCTTGGCCCTTCAAAAGCCTGCCAGCCCTTTTCGTTCGAATTTTGAGCCGAGGTAGCAACGGCCATTGCCTTTTCATAAAACTGTGTTCCTCCCTCCAGGGAGTATGTATCAAAATCAAGACCTAACATTAAATAGGCATAGAATGCAAGTATTGAGGTAAGATTATCCGTATAAGTCCCATCAGAATAATCCATTGATTGATGTGGTACAAATGCAAAGCGAACATCATTATCAACTAAATTAACAACAACTGAATTATAATCCGACCCATAAATCGGTCTCTGTAGAACAAGGTTTATACTTCCACTAAATATATCACTTCCCTGCACTTCATTAATAGTGATAACCATAGTGAATTCGATACGCTCTTCAATTTTAAAATTGTAAGTGGACCAAACTCTGTTATTCATAAACTCAAAAATTGTTGTCTCCATGTTACTAAAAACACTGGGATCAATACCGTCAACACTTTGATGTTGTATTTGAATATTACCTAAAAATTCCTGAGAAAAGCCAGGCGTTATACCTGCTAAATAAATTATGATAATAATAATGGCTTTTCGTATCATTATTTATGAATTTGAAATCTTATTAATTACTGATACAATATCCTGAGCAACTTCATGTTTTGGTTTAAGTCCATAAATTAGCTCATCACCATTTTTGGTAAGTATAGTTACTTTATTTGTATCAAAACCAAAACCAGCTCCTTCATCTTTCAGTGAATTAAGAACGATAACATCAAGGTTTTTATTATTAAGTTTCTTTAAAGCATTTTGTTGTTCATTGTCAGATTCTAGTGCAAATCCAACTAAAATTTGATTAACCCTCTTTACCTTACCTAAATCAGCAAGGATATCAACTGTAGGTTTTACTTTAATGGATGAAAAACCAGTGGCTTTTTTAATTTTACTCATATTAACTTTAACGGGAGTAAAATCGGCAACAGCTGCAGCCATTATTGTAATATCGGTTTCTGGAAATATCGACATGCATGTATGGTGCATTTCAGCTGCAGATGTAACTTTATTAACTTTTATTCCATCTTCATTAATTTCAATTGAAGTTGGTCCTGCTACAAGAACTACCTCTGCTCCCTGTTTTACCATAGCCTTGGCAATCTCATATCCCATCTTACCCGAGCTATAATTACCAATAAATCTAACAGGATCAATAGCCTCATAAGTAGGACCTGCTGTGATCATGACTTTTTTCCCGGAAAATGCAAGTGGCTTATTAAAGAGTTCCTCAATAACAGTAAGAATATTCTCGGGTTCCTCCATCCTGCCACATCCCATCAGTCCACTGGCCAACTCACCTTCAACAGGCTTAATTTGCTTATAACCAAATGACAGTAGTTTAGCAACACTTCCTTTTGTGGTTGGATGTTTATACATATCCAAGTCCATTGCCGGTGCAAATAGTACGGGGCAACGTGCTGATAGTACTGTTGTTAGTAGCAGGTTATCCGCAACACCGGTGGCCATTTTGGCAAGAGTATTAGCTGATGCAGGAGCTACCAACAATAAATCAGCCCAAATCCCAAGTTCAATATGACTTGACCACGAACCGTCAACTTTATCAAAAAAATCAATTAATACCGGTCGTTCTGTTAAAGTTGCTAATGTTAAAGGAGTAACAAAATCTCGGGCTGAAGGAGTCATAATAATCTGAACTTCTGCTCCAGCTTTCTTTAACAAACGTATAACAAAAGGTATTTTATACGCAGCAATACTTGCTGTAATCCCAATTATTATTTTTTTCCCGGTTAGCATGTTTGTTTAATTATTCAGCAACTTCTTTATGTGGATTTCTAATGTAGATATCTCCATTTAGAAATTCATTAACTGATAGTAATGTAGGCTTTGGTAATCCTTCATAAAAACGAGCTATTTCAATTTGCTCTCTGTTTTCAAAAACTTCTTCCAAATTATCAGTTGCCGGTGCAAACTCTTCAATTTTTTGATCGAGTTCTTTTTTTATCTCATAACCAATTTGATTGGCTCTTTTTGATAGTACAACAATAGTTTCGTAGATATTACCAGTTTTTTCATAGAATCTCTCTTTTTGGCGAGTAACTGCTGTAGTTTCTGTTTTTACTTTTTTATAGTCCATTTGGTATAATTATTTATTCTTTAAATTTTCGTGCGCTCTTGTGTTAATAACTTCTACTTCTTCCAAATATTCACTTTCTGGAAATAAGAAGAGTAAATTATTATATGATTCAATTGTTTTTTCGTATCTCTCATCTTTTTTGGTATAAATACTTTTTTCAGCATAAGTAAAATATGCCTTTGCTATTGAAAAAAGCACATTTTCTTTGAAGTCAGTATCAGGATATTCATCGAGAAGATTTTCAAATGATGTAATAGCTGCCTGATAATCACCCATCTTATAGTACAACATTCCCACATTATAGCTTTTAACCTCTAACTTAGCCCTTAGGTCATCCATCAATCTATGGGCTTCATCAATTTTTGGGCTAGCAGGATACATATCGATAAAACCTTGTAACTCACGCAATGCAATGTAAGTATTTGTTTGGTCGAGACTGGCTCTTGGCGATTCGAGATAGTTACAATATGCACTTAAAAAAGCTGATTCCTGAGCATATTCTCCTCTGGGATAGGTTTGTGCATATTGCTTATAATAATAGCTTGCTATCTGGTAATCTTTCATTTGGAAATAGCAATTGGCCGAATAATAGGTCAGCTTCTCGCCCTTTGCTGTTCCACGGTGTACTGCTCTAAGTATATCAAAAAACTGCAGAGCCCTGTTATAATCACCTTTTTCGTATAAATCTACGCCGGTTTCATACTTTAACTCATTATTACCACTCTTTATAATTTTTGAGTAGTTATTACAAGCTGACCCAAGTATCACTATTCCAGCAATTAAAGTCAAAAAAACTGTTTTTCTTAGCATGGCGCAAAATTAGAATAATTTATTGAAGTACAAAACGATTTTATTAGGTCATTATTATTCCTTAACATCTTTTAATAAAGACTTTAACAAACATTAGGTTTTTACTATTTCCGCGAAGTTAATAATCGTGTTAGAAATTACTATTTAATAGCTTGGTCAATAAAATGAATTCCATACTTTTGCATCGAATTTAAATTGGTTATTGAAATGGATGTTTTTAATAAATGCGTTGTTAATCTGGGGCCTTTAGGCCAATATGCAAAAAAAACAGAAGGATATTATATGTTTCCCAAACTTGAGGGTGAAATTTCAAATTATATGATGTTCGAAGGCAAGAAGCGACTCGTTTGGAGCTTAAACAATTACCTTGGTCTTGCAAATCAACCTGAAGTTAGAAAAGCAGATGCTGATGCTGCTGCCGAATGGGGAATGGCATATCCAATGGGAGCACGTATGATGTCGGGGCAAACAAAATACCATGAACAACTTGAAAGAGAGCTTGCAGATTTTGTAGGTAGAGAAGAATCCTACTTACTTAACTATGGCTACCAGGGAATGGTAAGTATTATTAATGCAATAGTTGATCGTCAAGATGTGATTGTATATGATTCGGAAGCACATGCTTGTATTATAGATGGTATGCGTTTACATTTTGGAAAAAGATTTGTGTATCCACACAATAACATGCAAAACCTTGAAAAAGAACTTGAAAGGGCTACAAAAATAGTGGATAAAACCGGAGGTGGAATTCTAGTGATAACCGAAGGTGTTTATGGAATGTCAGGCGATTTAGGAAAGCTTGATGAAATAGTTGCCCTTAAGAAAAAGTTTGAATTCAGATTGTTTATTGACGATGCTCATGGTTTTGGTACTATGGGACCAACCGGAGCAGGAACTGATGAGCATTTTGGACTTCAGGATGAAGTTGATCTTTACTTTGGAACTTTTGCAAAATCGATGGCAGGAATTGGAGGTTTTATAGCTGCAAAAAAGGAAGTTATAAATTATCTTAAATATAATATGAGATCGCAAATTTTTGCCAAATCTCTACCAATGCCCATGGTTATTGGAGCCTTGAAGCGACTTGAATTACTTAGAACCAGACCAGAATTCAAGGATAAACTTTGGACTATAGTAAATGCACTACAAAAGGGACTTACCGAAAATGGGTTAAACATTGGTAATACCAATTCACCTGTAACACCGGTTATACTTAATGGAGGAGTTGCCGAAGCAACACAAATAACATACGATCTGCGAGAAAACTATGATATTTTTTGTTCAATAGTTGTTTATCCTGTAATTCCAAAAGGGATGATATTGTTAAGACTTATTCCAACAGCAGTTCACACACTTGAGGATGTAGATTATACCGTTAAAACATTTGCAACAATTAAAAGGAAACTTGAAAACAACGAATACTCATCTGAATTCCTGGAGAAAACCGTTATTTAAAATTTTACTAAATTAAATTGTTCCTAAAGCTTGCAAATGAAGCTGAATTCTGAATTTACAAAAACCAATTTCTGGATTATTGCAACTAATTCAACTGCCTCGTATGTACTTGCATTCCTAATGGTTTTTTACGTAAATCATTTTGTGAAAATCCTATTAGCAGGAAGCTATTCTTATAATGTTGGTTTTGATTGGGATATTATATATTATTATATAAAACCAAATGAATGGACGCATGATTCGGTTGGACTTATTTTTAGTTCTGGCCCGATTATAACATTTGTTATTGGATTAATATCGTTGGTGGCATTTTGGTCGTTGGTTGAAGAACCTGCAAGACTAAAGACCTTTTTCATGTGGCTAACACTCCACTCATTTAATTTTTTCTTTGGAGGATTACTAATAGGGAACATCTTTAAAAAAGGTGTTGGGCATGTTTTCAATTGGATGTACATGACTGATACCTCAAAAATGATAGTTGCACTTGTTGGTTTTTTAGGATTGCTTGGCACAGCCTACATTATGGCAAAACCCGTTGCAATATCAGCTAATTCTTATTATAACAAATTGGATTCAAAGAATTTCCCCTTTTTTATTACAGCTCAAGTTATAGTACCAACCATACTCGGAACACTAATATACCTGGGATTTTTTCTGCCAAGAATTTTATTTCAGGAAGCGTACTCATGGATTAGTCTTAGCGTTATGCTTCTTTTTATAATTGGTAGAGTTAACAGGATGGAAACATTATATTTTGATGAAGAGGATCGCTATATTGAAGTTTCATCCATAATACTTATTACGGCAATAGTAGTAATGGCTGGATTAAGAATTATACTACGCAATGAGATATTAATTTCCTGGTAACCTCACTAGCATTACTTATTAACCAAAACTTTTTTAGTTATTAATAATCCTTTGTAATTAAAAGATAATAAATATATGCCGCCATCGAGGTTGCTTACACTAATATTGTAGCCTCCAATGGCTTTATCAGACGAATACAATAAACGACCACTTAAATCGATTAATTTAAGCTTCGTTAATTCACCTTCAAACTTAAGGGTCAAATTTGTACTTGATGGATTGGGGTAAACAATTATATCTGATGCATCAACCTGCATTACACCAACATTGGAATCACAACTCACAATGGCCTTCCATCCTGGAGCTGTAATTGTACTATTCGAATGAAAATACACTGTTAAAGCCCCATAAGTATTTGATGCAATAACTTTACCCGGCCCGTTTATACTACACCATTTTCCAAGAATTGGCGCATTAATATCAATACCATCGTAAATTTCTAAATAATCGTAATCACAATATAAATGATTCTGAACATCAAATTCGATGAAATCCAGTACTACCGAATAATTCGCAGTCTCAGGATAAAAAGTCATTGTATAATCCTCATCATTTGAATAGTTAGTATTTTCTGAACCAGAGTCATAATATACTGCATCGCATATGGTTAAAGTTTCGTTGGTCATTATTACCGCATCCATGATTTCCATATAATCTTCGATAATCTTTGTATCAGAATCGCCATTAATATTGCTAACTGTTAGTGTAACATCATATTCACCAACACTTTCGTAGTAAATTCCTACCGGATTTTCTTCAGTTGATGTTGAAGGAGTACCTCCCTCAAAAGTCCAATTCCAAGAAACGATGTCATTTCCCCATGAATCGTCGAAAAAATTTATACTTGTTCCTGATCCTGCTATGGTTGTAGATGATGAGAAATCGGATGTAAGTGGCATTATTGGGATAAGCTGAACATCCAGCACCAAATTCTGATCGTCAATAATATTGATATTTATTGTTTGATCATAACATCCAAATGCTGAAAATGTTACATCATATGTTCCCGCTTTTATGGGACGATGATAGTCTCCAACAGGAGTATGTGAATAAACCCATGAATTATCCTCTTCATGATTTTCAATAAATACTTTTGCATTAAGTGGATTACCATTATAGGCATTAGTTACTATGCCCGAAAAACCAAATAACGACTGTTTCATATATGCTAATAATGATTGATAATTATAATTCCAAAAGTTGTTAAGCTGGCTTTCGGGTGGCAGTTTAACAGCAGATAGTTCAAGAGTTACCTCTCTGCAATTTTTGAAATAATTCATATAATCCTGACGCCCTCCTGATATTGAGTACCAGGCATAACCATTAGTGATACCATTATCCAAATCGGTTAGATAACCCGATGGACTGTTGGCATGAACAATATCAGCATATTCACGACTTACGTATTCCCACCAGTTATCATCGGCAGCCAGTTTAGCCCACGTATCCCAAGGATAATTAACAACCTCAGCTCCACCATGCATATTTGCCGACATAACAAAATCTTGATTGTCGGCAAAATCCATAAATACAATTGTTTCAGCTTGATAAGCATTACCATCCGGATGTGGCCCATCTTCAGGATCAGCATAGTTTCTGTTTAGGTCAACATTATTAGCATTAAAACGAGTAGCTCCCCAAACTGAATTATTGCCACCGGCGAATGTTCCATCAGGATTAGCCAAGGGATTAATCCAAATATCAATATTGTTTACTAACTCAGCAACTTCAGAGCTGGTAGTATAGTTTGTTAATAAATAATCTATTAATCGAAGAGTCAATATATAACCAACAAGTTCATCACCATGGATGCTTGATGTATACAAAAACTCCGGCTCATTTTGATCGACACCTAAGTTATTGTTTATGTGTATACAAAGTATGTCCTTACCGTTTATGCTTGTTCCAATACTTACTAATTCACATAAATTGGGATAATCAATAGTAAACTGATTCATTATACCCAAATATTCTTCCCAGTTTGGATAATAATCCCAATTATCAGTATTACGTTCATGAGTTGCATTCTCCAGAATAGAACTATACAGCATTGATGGTGGGGTTAACACAATATAATCGTAGTTGAAATCGAGAAACCTATTAAATCCTGTTTTATTAGCATAGGCTGTAACATTATTTCCATCAACTTTGTCGATTGAAATAATTCGACTTAAATTTAACAATTCTTTTTCATCAATCTCATGCTTTGTAATTGAGAAACTAAAATAAACTTCTCCTCTATCTTTCAACATCTTCCTGGCTAAATCTATCTTGTTATTTTGACCGAAGACAGTAGCTGAAATAAATATTGATAATATTATTATTGTTATTTTTTTCATCGTTTTATTATTGTAATTCTACGTTTATTGACAAGCAAAGGGCCCATTGGGTTGCTAACTTCACTATCAAAACAGTTACTTTATTTTAATTTCTTCGATAGCGTGAGCCAACCGTAAATAAATATCATTCGTAACAGGAACCATAGGCAATCTTAAATTATTACCCATTAAACCATTAATTTCCAAAGCAGCCTTTACTCCTGCAGGGTTACCATCTACAAAAAGCAAATCAATTATTTCGATTAAACGATAATGTAGCACTCTTGAATCTTCAATATCACCAATTCGGGCATAATTAACTAGCTGTGAAAACTCTTTCGGAAACGCATTTGCAACAACAGAAATAACTCCTTCAGCTCCTAGCGCAATCATAGGTAGTGTAAGAGCATCATCACCCGAAAGCACACTAAAACCATCGGGCATATGCTTTATTATATTCATAACCTGACTTAAATCCCCTGATGCTTCTTTAACGGCTACAATATTTTTAAATTCCACTGCTAGTTTAATAACAGTATCGGCACTTATATTTGAACTTGTTCTTCCCGGAACATTATATAGTATTATTGGTACTGGACAAACTTCGGCAATAGCTTTAAAGTGCTCATATATACCTCTCTGATTTGGTTTATTGTAGTAAGGTGCAACTGAAAGTATTGCCGATATACCGTTGAAATCGGTATTTTTTATTTCATCCGTAACAGAATGTGTATTGTTGCCACCAATCCCCATCACTACTGGAACCCTATTATTTACCACCTCAATAACATGCTTCATTACTTCTCTCTTTTCATCGATAGTAAGTGTAACAGCCTCGCTTGTAGTTCCTAAACCGACAATAAAATCCACCCCATTAACGATGATATTATCAAGTAATTTAGTAAGGCTTCCAAAATCTACTTCTCCAGAAAAAAGAAAAGGAGTAACAATTGCAACTCCGGTACCTGTTATTTTAGTTTCCATCTACTTATTTATGTTTAATTTTTTTAAATAATGAATATATTGCTTAAGCTGTTCGATTATATCCTTGGTGCTATGGGCAATAGTAAAATCAAACAGTGATATGTTCTTAATATTATACCTTCCAACTTTAAAATTACAATCAACATAATCGATAAACTTATTGCAAAACATGCAATCCTCATCTGTAAAACTTAACAATAAATTGAAGTTATTTGCGGCAAACCACTTTTGTAATCTTTCTTTTGGTCTTCCAAGTATATTAAAATCTTTATCACTAAACTGTATTATACTTCCATTGAAGCTATTTGTTTGCTTTTTTGCATCTAGACAATAGGCTACGGTGGTTACATATTTAAATAGTTTTTTTGATCGGGTATCAAGTTTTTCAATTTCCTCCCACTCAA
>CALDOI010000068.1 GCA_937912115.1 uncultured Bacteroidota bacterium
CAATTGCTTATGCTAACTTACCGATGCCTGACGAAAATATGGAACTTTTTATAAATAGATTTATGGATCGATATAATAATCAGGAAAAGGATAATTACTAATATAAGATTCTCAGTTTAGTTCACAACTACCTTTTTGATGAATGAATTATCATCTATCATAGCTCGTATGAAATAAACTCCCGGGGGAAAATTGGAATTAATTGGAATTGAATATCCTTGACTGTTAACTTCATCATGAAATTTGTGATAAACCAATTCTCCAAATGTATTATAGATGCTAATATCCAGATTATTTACTTTCTCTTTAATCTTTATAATGAAATTACCATTGTTAGGATTAGGTTGTATTACTATAAAATTATCAATATCAGATAGTTTCTCTCCAATCCCAATAGCACACTCATCAAAATTAAAAAAGATAGTAACTCCACCAGTGTTTTTACATCCGGTAGAACCATTTGTTACTCTAACAGTATGGGTCTGAAAAACTATCCAACTGCCATTGGTTGAAGCAACATTATAACGATTTTCGTAATTGTTTTCTATCCAAAAGTATTCAGTATTTGGGGGGTCGTTATCAGAGCCGGCATCAAGTACTACCGTATCACGAACACAAACAATAATTGTATCAATACCGGGATTATCAGGTATTAAATTGATTACAGGCAGAGGGTTTACAATAATAACTATACTTGATTCAAATTCATTGTTAAATTGATCCTTAAGTAGTAGTTTATATTGTGTTGTAACTTGTGGGGTTACAAAAATTGACGGACCGTTTGATGAGAACCCAGTTGGTTCAGAAGTCCAATCATATGTGTATTCCAAACCACCACCAGATGCATTGGCGTATATTGTAGTTGATTCACCTAGACATATTTCCGAAGAGTCAGACCAAAGGAATGCTGATAACCCACCGCCACTTGCGTTAATAAGCACATTGTCGGGTTCGCTTGTGCAACCATTATCATCAGTAACCCAAAGTGTAAAAACAGTTGGTTGTGGGAGGGGTAAAGTTGTAGGGTTTTGAATAGTACTAATTTCCAACCAGCTCGATGGCTCCCAATGAAAATTGTAATTACCAATTCCTCCTGTTGCATTTCCACTTAATACTGTTGATGTACCTACATTTATCACCTGATCATTACCCGCATTTGACACAGGCAATTGGTTCACCATCACAAAAATACTATCAATCATGATTGTAAATCCATCTGTAACCGATACAATATACCATCTGTCAGCAACCGGAAAATCGGTAGGGTTCTGAACTGTTGAACTAAAACCTGCTGGGTTTGATGTCCAAGTATAACTATAATTCCCTGATCCACCATCTGGATTCACAAATAAATCTACCCGTTCACCATTACATATCTCATTATTGCTTATGCTCATAGATATTCCAAGGGGGCCACCAACAACATTAACCCACATGGTATCTACCCCAACGCAAGCACTTTGTTGATCACTTACCGATAAAATGAACTCTGTACTTGAGGTAAGACTTATGGTTGTGGGATTAGAAGTTGTAGGGTTGGTTAATAAAGAAGATGGCTCCCATGTGTAGAAATAGTTTCCTGATCCATTACTTGCTGATCCATCCAAAGTGGCAGTTGCTGAGTATGGAATGTCAATATCTTCACCGGCATTTGCATCAGGTGAATCCAAGTCAATGGTAAAATCATAAACCTGATTCTCAGCATAATTGTTACAAGCATC
>CALDOI010000069.1 GCA_937912115.1 uncultured Bacteroidota bacterium
GCCAACAGACTAATTAGGAGTTGATTATTCAGTAATAGTATTAAGTTTTTTCTCCTTAATAATCTTGCATACACTCATTGGTACAAACTTCTCCCAGTTATTTTTACCGCTGGTTATCATTTTGTTAACTTCCCTTGTTGAAACATGTAACTGGTTAATCATCTCACTTTTAATATCAAGGATGTATCTATTTTCCTTTAGATAATCAAATAACATCCTAACATCATCATCCATATCAATATCTTCTGACGTAATAATATCGGGATTTCCAGCCTTTCGGGTAGGGTAGATGTACAGTTTCATATTTGACGGAAACATTTTCCCAACAGCTTCTAGTATTCCACCTTTTAGTTCCTTATAGTATTTTTTATTAAGTACTCTTTCGAATGTTGGAATTCCCATCACAATTCTTAATTTGTTCATCTTGAACTGAGAGAAAAACTCAACCAATTTATAATATTCAGGAAGATCAGATATCATTACATTTTGCCCGATGCTAACGAGCATATCAACTCTGTTAAGGAAATCCTGTTCATCAATTTCTCCCTTCGATAATATATTATTTATTGTCAACTCGCAAAAAGAAAGCGTGTTGTCGTGTTCGTAATCTTCGTCAAGGGCAAATAATGCCATGCTTTTGTTTAGGATATCTTTGGCAATATATGTAACAGGCATAAAACTGCCCCTAAAAGCAAGAACATTTTTCTTGTAAAGCATATCCGAAGGTTGCTGAACATTACCTTGTTTATCGAACATTATTGAACGGGTCATTTTGTTTTTAACAAGCTGAACAGCTAGTAGCTTATTGTCAACATAATCCAAATCGGGGCCGCTCATTCTCATCATGGTAATTCTAAATCTATCAACCGAGACATTGTCGGTTAGTGACTTCAAAAAATTATTGGGACTATCATAATAAAATTTACATGCGTAAAGAAGATTTACTCCAAGTAACCCAATGGTCGTCTGTTGCATTAGTGCATCATTTTCAAGGAGTTTAATGTGAATTATAACAAGATTTGGTTCACTATTAGGAGTAAGTTGGTACTTGACTCCCATCCAACCATGACTCTTGTTAGTTTTGGAATAATTAAGTACTTCCATTGTGTTGGCAAGGGCAAAAAATGTAGTTTCTTCAACGTCAGTTGAAAGTAAGCTTGTTAATTCCTTATATTCATAATCTAGCATTTTAATAAGGCGACCTTCACTAACATGCCTGCCTTGTTTGTTATTGTTATAAAATGAATCGCTAAAACGTTTATCGTATGCTGATATAGTTTTTGCAATTGTACCCGATGTACCGCCGGCTTGAAAAAAATGTCGTGCAACTTCTTGCCCTCCACCAATCTCAGCAAATGAGCCATAAAGAGATGTGTCTATATTTATTATTAAGGCCTTCCTGTTTGCAGGGATTATTTCATGTTCCATGTTAGTAGAAGTTCGTAGTTATTCTTTTTGTTTAAGTAGTTCTGAAAGTACTTTGTTTTCATCTCTCAATCGTGCAGCATCAATAAAGTCAAGTACTTTAACAGCTTCTTGCATATCTTTTTTATTCTTTTCAATCGCCATCAAAATTTCCTTCGCTGTCATATATTGCACAACCGGGTCTGCAGCTATACCTGCTTTAATATTTGATTGATATTCTTTATCATCAATATGTGATGAAGCCACTGATGTTTGCCCCATTATAGAATCAATTGACTTAATAATTGCTGTTGGAGTTATATTATGTTTAACATTATAGGCAAGTTGTTTTTCTCGTCTTCTGGCTGTTTCTTCAATTGTAAGAGCCATAGACCTTGTGATTTTGTCAGCATACATTATTACTTTACTGTCGAGGTTTCGTGCAGCTCTACCAGCCGTTTGAGTTAGTGATTTTGCAGATCTTAAAAAGCCCTCTTTATCTGCATCAAGTATAGCTACCAGAGCAACTTCAGGCAAATCCAAACCTTCTCTCAATAAATTTACGCCAACCAATACACTAAAATTACCAAGTCTTAAATCTCTAAGTATTTCAACCCGGTCTAAAGTATCAACATCCGAATGGATATATCTGGTATTTATTCCCACATTTATAAGATATTTAGTAAGCTCTTCAGCCATTCGTTTTGTAAGAGTGGTAACTAGTACACGGAATTTGGCGCTTATTGTTTTTTCAATTTCGTCCAATAAATCGTCAATTTGATTATGACTTGGTCTTACCTCTATTGGAGGATCAAGCAACCCGGTAGGTCTTATCAACTGTTCTACTATTACTCCATCTGATTTCTCTAATTCATAGTCAGAAGGCGTCGCACTCACATATATTGTTTGCCGCGATAACTGTTCAAATTCCTCAAACTTTAAAGGACGGTTATCCATTGCAGCCGGTAATCGAAATCCAAATTCTACTAAATTATGCTTACGCGATCTGTCACCTCCATACATTGCACGTATTTGAGGCAGTGTAACATGACTTTCGTCGATAACTGTTACATAATCTTCAGGGAAATAATCAAGCAGGCAGAATGGTCTGGATCCAGGGCTTCTTCCATCAAAATATCTGGAATAATTTTCAATGCCTGAGCAATAGCCCAATTCACGCATCATTTCAACATCATATGTAACTCTATCTTCAAGTCTTTTAGCTTCAAGATGTTTTCCTATTTCTTTAAGAAAATCAACCTGCTTGGCCATATCAAGCTGGATCTCAACTAATGCCGACTTCATCTTATCGGGTGATGTAACAAAAATATTGGCAGGGTAGAGGGTAATATTATCAAGTATTTCAACTCTTTTCCCAGCAATGGGATCGATGGATTCGATAGCTTCAATTTCATCACCCCAAAAAACAACCCTAAAAGCCCAATCCATGTAGGCTGGATAAATATCAATAGTATCACCCTTTACTCTAAAATTTCCGCGTTTAAGCTCAATGTCATTTCTTGAATACAGGGCGTTAACAAGTTCACGAAGGAACTTATTGCGACTTAACTTTTGTCCAACAACAACTGTAATAACATTATTTGTAAAATCATCGGGATTACCAATGCCATAAATGCAAGATACTGAAGAAACTACAATAATATCTTTGCGGCCTGAGAGAAGGGAAGAAGTGGCACTCAACCGAAGTTTTTCAATCTCTTCATTAATGCTTAAGTCCTTTTCAATGTACGTGTTAGTAACAGGTATATATGCTTCAGGCTGATAATAATCATAATATGACACAAAGTATTCCACAGCATTATCAGGGAAGAATTGTTTGAATTCTCCGTATAGCTGTGCTGCAAGAGTTTTGTTATGGCTAAGTACCAATGCAGGCCGGTTCAAATTTGCCAATACATTAGCGACTGTGAACGTCTTTCCTGATCCTGTAACTCCGAGTAAAGTTTGAGCTTTTTCACCACGACTAAGACCATCAACGAGTTGTTTTATCGCTTCTGGTTGATCACCAGTTGGTTTAAAATCTGATTGTAGGTTTAGTTCCATTATCTATTATAATCTCGATTTTGTTTTGTTACATGAAATGCAAAAATACAAATCGTTTAGGTAACATCGGTATTATACTTAATTTTGAGGTATTGATAGTAAAGATTAATAAAGCAACATAATACATTATGGCGTACAAAAAATTGAATCCACTGGACTTTGGCTTAAATAGCAGGGTAGTACTTGTGCAGATATCAAATAACCACTTTGGTATTGTGAAAATGCGAAAGTCTAGGATTATAATGAAAGATGGTATTCAAGTTTTAGATATTGCAAATAAAATAACATCAGTTAGGCCGAACACCAAGATTAGCTTATTAATATCAGGACCAATATGTAGTAAAACAATAAAGTTTTTGGATAAGGAATCAATATCAATAAACAGTATTGTTTAATATTTGATACTAGGGGTTTGTGTCGAATATAATTGAAGAATAACTATCTTTGAAATTATTGAAATTAGATCTAGATGGAAGAAAAATATATACTATCGCTTGATCAGGGAACCACGAGTAGCAGAGCTATTATTTTTAATCACAATGGTGATGTTTGTGCTACCGCTCAAAAGGAGTTTGAGCAAATATTTCCAAAGCCTGGTTGGGTGGAGCATGATCCTATTGAAATATGGTCGACACAGCTTTCGGTAGCCTCTGAAGTTATTGCTAAGTATGGCGTTCATCCTGAGAATATTGCCGGTATTGGTATTGCTAATCAACGTGAAACAACTATTATTTGGTCTAGGAAAACTGGAAAACCAATTTATAACGCTATCGTTTGGCAGGATCATAGAACTGCGCAATTATGCGATGATCTTATAAGCAAGGGATTTGGTGATACAATTAAACAAAAAACAGGACTTGAATTAGATGCATATTTTTCGGCTACTAAAATAAGTTGGATTCTTGATAATATTGATGGTGCAAGAGATCGCGCTGAAAAAGGCGAATTAGCCTTTGGAACAGTTGACTCATGGTTAATCTGGAATCTGACTAATGGTAAAGAGCATTTGACTGATATTACAAATGCATCACGTACAATGTTATATAATATTCATACCCTTAACTGGGATGATGAATTGCTCAACCTGTTTAATATACCAAAACAGCTATTACCCGAAGTAGTGCCAAATAGCGGCATATTTGCTCATACTGCAGGAAAATTGATAAGTGCCCGCATCCCAATTTGTGGTGTGGCCGGTGACCAACATGCAGCATTGTTTGGCCAGCTATGTATAAATAAGGGTATGGTTAAAAACACCTATGGTACGGGTTGCTTTATTATGATAAATACAGGCAGTGAACCTGTTATCTCGCAAAATAGATTGATTACTACAATTGCATGGAGTTTGAATGGAGAACTTACATATGCATTGGAGGGTAGTGTTTTTGTTGCCGGAGCGGTGGTGCATTGGTTACGTGATAAATTAAATATTATCAAAACTTCGAAACAAATCGAGAATATAGCCAATGAGGTAGAAGATAATGGAGGTGTTTATTTTGTGCCTGCATTTACAGGTTTAGGTGCCCCATATTGGAATCAACATGCAAAGGGTTTGATTTACGGACTGAGCCGAGGAACAACTAAAGCTCATATTGCAAGAGCAGCTTTGGAGTCAATTGCCTATCAAAGCTATGACGTAATAAGGGCAATGGAAAAAGATACTGGCACTAAAGTAAATTACATAAGAGCTGATGGTGGAGCATCTGCAAATTCATTGTTAATGCAGTTTCAGTCGGATATACTGGGTACAACTGTAGAACGACCTCAAATACTTGAAACAACGGCTCTTGGTGCTGCTTATATGGCAGGTTTGGCAATAGGTTTCTGGAAAAATACAGATGAACTTATTCGCCAGTGGTCCATTGATCGTGCTTTTGTTCCATTGATGAAATCTGAAAATGTAGACGACCTAATTAAGGGATGGCATGAGGCAATTAAAAAAGCATAGAAATAAAGAAGGTAATTAGTAATCAACATCAACCTTCTAAGCATAAATAAACCTCTTAATCTTTTTGGTAGCGGTTTTTTGGAATTCTTCCTGCATACTTTCAACTATCTGTATTTTACTGAATCTATTAACCTTATCATTAACATATTCGCGTAATTCAGTTTTAAGCTCTTCGCATTTAGCGTCCACAAAATGAGATACTTCTTCCTTAACATGTTTGTATTGTAATTCAATTTCTTCACGGTTAAAATGAACCAGCGCAACCAGTTTGCCTTTTTGTTGAATAACTAATGATTCAGCAACATGTTTAAAATTATTAATAACGGATTCAATGTCTTCAGGGAAAATATTTTCGCCACTGGCACCGATAATCACATTTTTGCTGCGGCCACGAATATATAGAAAACCACTTTCATCAAATAGGCCAAGGTCGCCGGTTTTGAACCAACCATCATCAGTTATAACTTCTTTAGTAAGTCCGGGTTCCTTATAATAACCAAGCATTACATTTGGACCTTTTGCCCAAATTTCGCCTTCACCAGTGAATTTTCCGGCTTGGTCAATTTTTAAAGTAACACCTTCGAGTGCTGGTCCTGTTGATTGAAGTCTTGTTTGACCTGGTGCAACACCTGCAAGCAGGGGAGAAGTTTCTGTAAGTCCATACCCAATTGCGTATGGGAATTTTGACTCGATCAGGAATTTCTCAACTTCCTTGTTTAATTTAGCTCCGCCAATCCCAAAGAATTTCAATTCCCCACCAAATGTTCCCATTAGTTTCTTTCCGGCCAGTTTGTTAAACTTTTTTCTCAGTATCGGAATCTTATACAAAATTCTTGTAGCCATTTTGTCGTTAAAAGCCGGAAGTACCTTACTTCTATATATTTTCTCTATAATGAGAGGTACGGTAAGCATAATGGTAGGTCTAACTTCCTTTAGTGCTGGTAAAAGTACAGCGGGTGTTGGTAGTTTTTTTAGATAATAAACACA
>CALDOI010000070.1 GCA_937912115.1 uncultured Bacteroidota bacterium
TTCCTCAAGTTGTAAAAAGTGCCAGAGTTATGAAACAAGCTGTTGCTTATTTGCTTCCATTTATCGAACTGGAAAATAATGGAAAACAGGTTACCAATGGTAAGGTTGTATTAGCCACTGTTAAAGGGGATGTTCACGACATTGGGAAAAATATTGTTGGTGTAGTTCTGTCATGCAATAATTATGAAGTCATTGATTTGGGTGTAATGGTAACTGCCGAAACTATTCTTGAAACCATCGAGAAAGAGAATGCCGATTTACTTGGGCTGAGTGGATTAATTACACCCTCGCTGGAGGAAATGGTTCATGTTGCAAAAGAGCTTACCCGTAGGAATAAAAGTATCCCATTATTAATTGGAGGTGCTACTACTTCATCAATTCATACGGCTGTTAAAATATCTCCACATTACTCATATCCGGTAATTCATGTTCGTGACGCATCGAAGGTGATTGGCGTTGCCGGCAAGTTATTATCTCCATCTGATAAGGAGAAATTCTTAGAAGAAACAAAAATTGAGTATGATCGTCTTCGTGAAAAACATGCGAATAATATTGATGATAAAAAGTATATCACCATTGGGGATGCTCGCATTAACAAGTTTAAACCTGATTGGGATAGTTATGAAATAATTAAACCATCTAATATTGGGATTAAGGTATTTGATGATATTTCGCTGGGTGAGGTTCGTGAATTTATAGATTGGACATTCTTTTTCCACGCATGGAAACTTAACGGGAAATATCCTTCAATTCTTAAAGATCCTATTAAAGGTGAAGAGGCTCAAAAATTACTTGTTGATGCCAACAATATGCTGGATAGAATAATTGATGAGAAATGGCTATCTGCGAAAGCAGTAACGGGTATTTTTCCTGCATATTCATATCAGGATGAAGTTGTTGTTAATTTTGAGAATAAAGAAACCAATTTCAGATTTTTGAGAAATCAGGAGAAAAAGGCAAGAGGTATCCCAAATTTATGTTTGAGTGATTTCGTAGCACCTAAATCAACGGATTATACTGATTACTTGGGTGGATTTGTAGTAACAACAGGCATTGGAATTGAGGAGCATATTAAACGATTTGTAGATGATAATGATGACTATAGTGCAATAATGCTAAAGGTGCTTGCCGATCGTTTAGCAGAAGCTGCCACCGAGTTACTCCATGAAAAAGTTCGTAAAGAATATTGGGCTTACGCTCCCGATGAAAATATTAAAATAGAAGAAAAACTCAGGGAGAAATATCAGGGAATTCGCCCGGCTCCGGGATATCCGGCTTGTCCTGAACACAGCGAAAAGGAAGTTCTATTCACATTACTAAATGCAGAAGAAGCAACCGGAGTTACATTAACGGATAATTTTGCCATGTACCCTGCAGCATCGGTTAGCGGCTTTTATTTTACACATCCCAATTCGCAATATTTTAATGTCGGAAAATTGATGCCGGATCAAATTCAGGATTATGCATCTAGAAAAAATATTAGCATTGAACAGGTAAAAAAAATATTACCAATGAATATATAATGAATTAAGTTAATTTGTCATTCTGAGCGAAGCGAAGAATCTAAAACATATAGAATTATTATTAAATAGATTCTTCGCTTTGCTCAGAATGACAAAAAGAAATAAAACATGGAAAAAACAGTAGTAAAACATATAGAAGATTCAAAAGGAACCTTATTTTCCTTTGAATTATTACCACCTTTAAAGGGTCATGATTTTGAGTCAACGGAGCAAGCTATCGATCCACTTGTTGAGTTCGACCCTTCATTCATTAACATAACCTATCATCAACAAGAAGTTGTTTATGAAAATGCAGGAAATGGTTTAGTCCGCAAACAAACCGTAAGAAAACGCCCCGGAACTGTTGGGATATCAGCTGCCATAAAATATAGATACGGTATTAACGTGGTTCCACATATTATTTGCGGTGGTTTTACACGTGAAGACACAGAAAATGCACTGATAGATTTGCAGTTTTTAGGTATTAATAATATTCTTGTTGTCAGAGGAGACCCACAACCCGGCACAAGAGTGTTTATCCCCGAACCTGATGGAAATGCTCATGCCTTGGATCTTATTGAACAAATTACAAAACTCAATAATGGTGTGTATCTCGACGAAAAGTTATTGAACACCCGATCAATGGACTTCTGCATAGGTGTGGCCGGTTATCCTGAAAAACATGGCGAATCACCAAACATGGATAGTGATTTGTATTTCCTGAAAAAGAAAATACAAGCCGGAGCCTCATACATCGTAACACAAATGTTTTTTGATAATCAGAAATATTTCGATTTTGTAAAGCTTTGCAGAGAAAAGGATATTAATGTGCCAATTATTCCGGGGTTAAAACCTATCTCCACACGCAATCACCTGATAAATATTCCCAAAACCTTTGGTGTTGACTTACCTGTTGATCTTGTAAAAGAAGTTCTTAAATGTAAAGATAATAATCAGGTTCGACAGGTAGGGGTGGAGTGGGCCATTCAGCAATCTAAAGAACTTAAAGCTGCCAATGTTCCTGTACTACATTATTACACAATGGGTAAATCAGATAATATCCAGAAGATCGCCAGGGAGGTGTTTTAATAGAATAATTCATCGGTATTTGCATCAATAAATGGATACTATTAGCTATCAATCACCCGAATTCATCAAAATACGGTAACTAAAGTTGCCGAATTCATCAAAATACGGTAACTAAAGTTGCCAAATTAATACTTTTGATTGTTTATTTCAAAAACTCACAACACCAATGATATCCATGGCAATCCAAAAACCATATAAATTACAAAGCTTAAAAAAGTAAGAATTCCACCGTATTTGTAAACTTCCTTTGGTGTAATATAACCACTGCTTATATAAAGGATATTGCAACTTGAGCCTTGCGGAGTTATAACCGAAAAGTAGTTTGTTGCAAACAGTAACATCAGGGCAAGAGATGTTGTGTCGATCCCCAAACTTTTCCCGGCTCCCAGAAAAACTCCCAACAATGCCAGCATATGAGCAGTTTGACTAACAAATAGATAATGGAAGATTATATATACAAAGACCAAAAGAAAAAAAGCAAGATGCTGGTTTAGTCCTTCTATTTGGATAGCCAAAACGTTGCCAACATAATCCATAAAGCCCAACTCATTTAGCTGACTACTCATTATGTACAGAATGGAAAACCATATCATGGTTGTTAAGGCCTCTCCTTCTTTTTTAATTTCTTTAACTTTGAATACATTGGTTACCAATAGTATCCCAAGACCCAGAAATGCGATTATCGTTTTGTTAATATTTAGAACATCAGAAAGGGCCCAAAAAATAACCAGAAATGCAAAAACAACAGCAGTAATTATTTCATCACGACTCATTTTGCCCATCTTCTTTAACTCCTCTAATGCATGGATTGGTGCATTTGGTGTGAGTTTCATTTGGGGTGGATATATCTTATAAAGCACCCATGGAATTACAATTGCCGCAATTATTGTTGGAACAAATGAAGCAAGTATCCACGTTCCAAAACCAATGTTCACCCCATAACTTTCGGCAATTGCTGCACCGGCCGGATTGGCTGCCATAGCAGTTAGCCACATTGCCGATGACAGACCTATTCCAAACATACTTGCAAACATTAAAAAGCTACCAAGTTTTTTCTCTGTCCCTTTTTCAGGATCAGAACCATTTACCATTGATATGGAATATATTATGGGGAATAATAGTCCTGAGCGCGCTGTGTTGCTCGGGAAGGCAGGAGCAATGATCATATCAGTAGCAATCAGGCTGTAACCTAATCCTAGGGTGGTTTTTCCAAAACGTCTTATCATTAGCAAAGCAATCCTATTACCTAAACCGGATTTTACTACTGCTTTTGCAATGAGGAAAGCCACAACAATTAAAAGAACAATATCATTTGAAAACCCTGAAAATGCCTGACCAGGGTCAATTGTTCCGGTAATAACAGCTAATACCATCCCAAAAACCGATGCCACTAAAATGTTAAACGCTCCAATTACTATACTTATAATCGTTGTAAAAAAGATAGCGAAAAGATGCCATGCATCGGGGCTAATTTCGGGAGGGTGAGGTAAAAACCAAATAAGAATTCCAAAAAGGATGATTACTATTTTTTTAATCATAAGGTAATTGAATCAATAAATATTGCTCGTAAACAAATGAATTATTTCATGGTAAAATTATACAATTTAGGGAATAAACTTATAGCTAACAAAATAGTTAGTTACATATTTGTAAGTTACATAAAAGTTACATATATTTGTAATCTAAAAGATTCATATTATGTATACGCCATTTGTTTACGGGAAACTCGTACAGGGGAAAAATTTTACAAATAGGGAAAATGAATTAGCCAGGCTAAAACAAAATTTCATATCAGGTATAAATACAATATTGATATCTCCACGCAGATGGGGAAAATCATCATTGGTAAAAAGAGCAGGAGATGAAGTATTGGGCACAACGAAATCAGTGAGAATTGTTCACCTTGACATGTTCAATATCCGCACAGAAGAAGATTTTTACAAGTATTTATCCGAAAATTTACTTAGGGCGGTATCCGGGAAACTTGAAGACTGGGTACAAAACTCTAAAAAGTTTTTAAAGAAATTAATGCCTAGGATTACTTTTTCACCTGAGGAACTACAAGAGGTGAGTTTTGTCTTAAATTGGACAGATGTTGTTAAACAACCAGATGAGATACTTGATTTGGCCGAAAATATTGCTAACGACAAAGGTATTAAAATTGTAATTTGTATTGATGAGTTTCAAAATCTGTCATATTTTGAAAAACCACTTGATTTTCAGAAAAAATTGCGTTCACACTGGCAAAATCACAGCAATGTTTCGTACTGTTTATATGGAAGCAAAAGAAATATGCTAATGGAAGTATTTGCGTCACCTTCTATGCCATTCTATAAATTTGGAGATTTGATGTTTCTTCAAAAAATTTCAAGCGAATACTGGAAGAAATTTATTCAGGAAAGATTTAATTCAACAGGAAAGAAAATCAGAAAGAAACAGGCAGAAAAAATCGCACTACTTGTGGAAAATCATCCATATTATGTGCAGCAATTGGCTCAATTATGTTGGCTTAGAACAGATAAAGAAGTGGATGACGAAATCATTGAAGAGACCCTAAATTCATTAGCATTGCAACTCAGTTTGTTGTTTCAAAATATGACAGAGAATTTAAGCACCAGTCAGGTAAACTTCTTAAGAGCATTGCTGGATGGTGTAAAAATGTTTAGTTCGATTGAAACTTTGCGTAATTATAGTTTAGGTACCTCTGCAAATATTAGCAGGATTAAAGGTGCATTGATTAATAAGGAGATAATTGATGAAAATACTCCTGGAAAGATTGAGCTACTTGATCCGGTTTATAGATACTGGCTTAAAGAATACTATTTTAATTATCAATAATCCTAATAACTTTACTTTCACCAACTCCCAGATCAAACCAAAAAATAATTTCTTCCCCTGAAAATTTATGTTCAGGAATTAATCCATCCACCGAAACTGCTTTGGCAAAGGCAACCAAAGAAAGCCCAATAATTTCAAAATCATTTTTGTTGGTCAACTTTACTCTGCCATCCGGTAATATATGATAATCAATGTTATCAATGGATGTTCTATAATCTAGAAAACTATCAATTGTACAGATGTTTAATTTTCCCGCATCTCGTAGGTTTGCCAAATTTGCCAGTGCCTGATTAAATCCGGGTTGGGCAATTATTGTGGAGTCATTGTCATAGGTCCACATCCCTTTTTTAGGATCAACCCAGGCGGGATAAACATGGTTGATTTCAACTGACCAATTATCGACAAGGCTATTTAGCTTTCTAGGATTGAAAAGATAATCCCATAAATATGGTTCATAAATAAACAGGGCACTGGTTGTTGTCCAGTGATATAAGTCCTCTGTTTTTGTTGGATGTTTGTAATAATCAGGCTTTGGAAAAAAGTCGCCATAACCACTATATGGTTTTTCTAGGGATGCTTCAAATTGCCAATCTTTATAGGTATTAAGCTCTTCGTAATATGCATTATGTAAATACTTGACTCCGTACTTATTCCACAGGTCTATGGCATAGAAAGGTGACTTCTTTAGAGTTGCATCACATATTAAATCCTCACGATTATTTTGTGGACCGTTATTATTTCCATGATCTATCCATGATGGTGAACCAAAATTCATTTGCATATATAGTAATGCTTCTTCAAGTCTTTTTGGTGTTGTGGTAAATTGTTCGGGTGTGTGTAGGCAAATGTCGCTACCTTTTTTTGAAATTTGAACCAGGAATTCTGAAAATTCTTTATCAGTTAGGATTGTGCATTCAAGAGTATTGAAGAGCCCTCTTGAGACTTTGAAATTTGAAATACTATCAGGATTATCATAAAATACACTCTTAGTAATAGGGATATTGTACTTAACAAAACCGCCTGTTGCGCTATCAGCATTTCTTATATTTTCAGAACCAAAATAAGTTGCTCTGTTTGTTCTTATGTCGCTATAGTCAGCATGTTCGGTCCAAATATATATTGCTTCATATCCCGATGGATTTTTCATGAAGCGAGGGATGGAATTAGCATGGTTTCCAATAGTAATATTGAAACTATATTCTCTTTTATTTCTTCTTTTGTAACTACTCGCTGACTCTTCCTTTTTCCAATTATTGCTATCAGGGTTTAGCGGAAAACGGAAAAATGGGTGGTCATTTTCCCAGTCGAGGTTCGCTAATAATCTTTTGTTTTCATTATCAAACTGAAGCGATGACACATCAGGTGTGTGGTAAATAAAAAACGAACTATCGCCCTCCCCAAATTTAATACCTTGTTTGTCGAGCCAGTATTCTTTTTGAAAATCCATAGCATGCAATTTCCTGTTTTGCCTGTAAATTTCTGATGGATTTTGTGCTGCATCAATAATAATTGAAGACCGTGCAATATCAACATTTTTTACATATTTCTCTTCAATGTGTAGTTGGATTTGAGGTGAGTTAACTTTGCAATCTAAAAGGAGTTTAACTTTTTTGAACCTGGTTTTTAATTCGAACCTTAGAATAGTTAAGTCATCATGTTTTTTTTCGCCTTGAAAGTCAAAATCATCATAGTAACTTATTCTTTCATCCTTGATTTGCACTTCCTCAAAAAGAGATATATTGTATGTTAAATACTCTCCTTTATGATTTAATATTATTATTTGTTTTGTGATATTATTGTGAATAACTCTATAATAGCCATTATGAAAAAGCAGCTTATGATCCGATGATTTTTGTGAGTATTCATGATTAGAAATCTCAGGAAGATATGAGGGATTTTTCCTTTTCTTAAAAGTGATTCTTAAATCGTCAATTCCAACCTTTTTGTATTTGCCTGCATTCCATAAATATGTTTTAAGTTTACCTGTAGAAGCTATATTTGCCGGAATGCATATGGTATCATAAAATTTGTACCATTGGTTCTCCTCAATTAATATTTGTGAGAGAGGAATACCCTTCCACAATACATTTAAACCCTCATTTTCAATTGTAATAACATACAGGGCATTGGCATTTTTCACTTCACTTTTAACCCAACCCTCTATTTCTACAATAGTATTATTACCTCTTCTTTCTATGGGAAATATCATTTCAACACCAAGTCCATAAGGGTGTAATGAGTCGGTAAGTGAATAGTGAGAGCCCGAATGAGAAAAGCCACTATCGATTGTTGCTGTACCTATCCAAATTTCGTCAAAGCTAGAGTCTTCCAGATCGTTAGTGTAGGTTTGGGCTGCAATATGTGGGATTGTGAATATTGCAAACAACAGGATAAATAGCCTTGAAAGTATTAAATCTGTATTGCGTTTGCAGTTAATCAATTCCTAATTATTTTTCTTTACTTTTTTTAAATTAATATTTTTATTGCGACACCAAAATTAGTCTAATTTATAGAGTTTAGAAAATAGTTGTTGTAATGTCTATTTAAAATTTCCCATCTTTTATGCTTCAATTTTTAAGGGCAAATAATACTACTTTTTTGCATTGATGATGGTTTTAGTATCATTGCTACTGTTTTTTTTAACCTTTAAAAATTTAACATTACAATCTCTCAAAAAAACATAACGTAAACGATTATAAATCAACACGGTATAAATATAAAAAATAATTTTATTTTTGATAGTTTAATTCAAAAATGATATAATATTGCAACATATTTTTATTTACAAATAAAGTTTAATATTAACAAATTAAAACAATTATTTTCTCTTAGTTGAGATGAATACTAAAAAAACACAATTGTCGATTTCTTCTTCGTTGTATGAGGTTATTGACGAACCGCCGCCTTTCAGCGTACCCTCTGAAAGATTACAAAAATTAACTGAACCTTCTTTAGAATTAAATTATACCGGATTTGCGGTATCTGATAATTCATTGTCATTCAGGGATCGAAATTTCCCGGGAGTATCACTTGCAGAATGGACTGACTGGAAGTGGCAAATTCGAAATAGTTACACATCATTTAATAAGCTTGAAAAGATTATAAATCTTTCGGAAGATGAGAAAGGGTTTAAGGAACAATCATTAAACCTACCCATTCGCATCACGCCATATTATGCAAGTTTACTTGATGCTGATGATTCACTACAACCGCTGCGCAAAACTATGGTGCCGGTTTTAAACGAGTTAGTTGTATCACCGGGTGAGGAATCAGATCCGTTAGGCGAGGAGCATGACAGCCCGGTTCCGTTAATAGTACATCGTTACCCCGATAGAGCTCTTTTTCTTGTAACGGGATTTTGCTCTGCCTTTTGCAGGTATTGTACTCGTTCGCACATGGTGTCAAAAAAGGATAAGATGCATTCGCGTACTTCTGAAATAGATAATGCAATTGACTATATCCGTCAGCATCCAGAAATACGTGACGTGATTATATCAGGGGGCGACCCATTGACATTGGAAGACAGCCGATTAGAATATATCCTTTCGGGACTACGTGCCATAGAGCATGTGGAATTTATCAGGATAGGGACAAAAGTACCTGCCGTTTTGCCAATGAGGATCACTCCTGCACTGGTCCAGATGATAAAGAAGTACCACCCTGTATTTATGAGTTTACACTTTACACATCCATCTGAACTGACTCCTGAAACAAGGGAGGCTTGCAACAGGCTTGCCGATGCCGGAATACCGCTTGGTAGCCAGACAGTACTTATGGAAGGTATAAACAATAGCGTGGAGGTATATAAAAAGCTTACCCACGAACTCCTTAAAGTAAGGGTGCGCCCGTACTATTTGTATCAATGTGACCCAATTCCCGGTTCGGCACATTTTCGTACAAAAGTGGAAGATGGACTGAAAATTATACGTGGACTACGTGGCTTTACATCGGGCTATGCAATCCCCCAGTTTGTAATTGATGCACCAAAAGGCGGAGGTAAGATACCGCTTCTGCCAGATTACGTTGTGGGAAAAGAGAATGGCGACGTTGTATTACGCAACTATGAAAACAAAATTTTTAGATACCCTGATTATACTTAACCGTATGATATCAGGAGATCGATGCTCACTGTTTTTACTTAACAATCAATAACATATAATAAATCAATTTATAATGAAAATTGGTATAACATATGATTTGCGTTCTGAATACCTTGCAATGGGCTTTACGGAAGATGAGACAGCCGAATTCGACAAGGAGGGTACAATTGACGCAATCGAAAATGTTTTGAATAAACTAAATTTTCAAACCGAAAGGATTGGACATTTAAAACAACTGGTTGGGCGTTTATACCAGGGACACAGATGGGATTTGGTTTTTAATATTTGTGAAGGAATGTACGGAAATGGCCGCGAAGCCCAGGTACCAGCTTTATTGGATGCTTACAATATTCCATATGTGTTTTCTTCCCCTCTGGCATTAACCCTCACCCTCGACAAAGGCCTGACCAAAAGGGTTATAAGGGATGCAGGACTGGCCACCCCCGATTTTTTTATAGTAAACAAACCTGATGATGTTGGTAAAATAAATCTTCAGTTTCCCCTATTTGCAAAACCTGTAGCAGAAGGCACAGGAAAAGGGATTAACGCAAATTCTATAATTTACAATAAAGAAGAACTGGAAGCCCAGTGCAGATTTCTTCTATCCGAATACAAGCAGCCTGTACTTGTTGAAACATTTTTGAGTGGCAGGGAATTTACTGTCGGGATTGTTGGTACCGGAGATGAAGCAAAAGTGGTTGGCTCAATGGAAATTGTGCTTATGGAAAACGCAGAAAAGAATGTTTATTCATCTATAAATAAGGAGGAATATGAAACACGGATTAAATATAAAAAAGTGTTCGGAAAAGATAAAGATGCGTGTGAAGTCCTTGCTTTGGAAACATATAAATTACTTGGCTGTGAGGATGGGGGCAGGGCCGATATCCGTATGGACGGAAATGGCATTCCCAATTTTATTGAAATAAACCCACTGGCTGGATTACATCCTGAACATTCTGATTTGCCAATACTATGCAATCTAGTTGGAATACCATACGAGGAACTAATGGGTATGATAATGGATTCAGCAGTTAAAAAGGTTCGCACATAAATTTACAAGATGAAAAAGGTTGTTCTTTTAATAAATGCAATAACAACAAACCCAACCGAAGATGAGTTGGACGTACTTGATGAAGCAAATATTGTTGAAGAAGCCCTTATGGAGTTAGGGTATGAATCAGAACGGTTGTTTATGGGTCTTAATATGGATGAAACCAGTGAGCAATTACTCCTTAAAAAGCCCTCATTTGTATTCAATCTGGTCGAAAGCCTTGATAAAGACGGAAAACTTATTTATTTTGCCCCTTCGTTACTTGAACATTTGAAAATCCCATTTACAGGTTGCCGTTCCGAAAGTACCTATATAACCAGCAACAAAACCCTGACAAAAAAAATGCTTTTTGCTGCAGGGTTGCCAACCCCCCGGCAAATTTGTGATATAACCACCGAGAAATTCAACCCATCCATAAAATACATTGCCAAACCTGTTTGGGAAGATGCTTCAGTTGGCATTTCGGATGAGAATATTCTTCCCGGTGATATCCAAATAATCCAGGGGTTTGTAGATAAACATATAAGTTTAAAATATTTTTTTGAGGAGTTTATTATCGGTCGTGAATTTAATGTTTCAGTGCTGGCAGGTTCAAACGGACCGGAGGTACTTCCAATTCCGGAAATAGTATTTCAAAACTTCCCCGATGAAAAACCAAAAATTATTGGTTACAGTGCAAAATGGGACGAGGACTCATTTGAATATCAAAACACAAACAGGGTTTTTGGCCTTGAAGAATCAGATTATAAATTAGCTCAAAAGCTTAAACAAATTTGTTTAGATTGCTGGCATCTATTTGGGCTTAATGGATATGCACGGATTGATTTCAGGGTAGATGAAAATGGTAACCCCATGATTCTGGAAATTAATGCAAACCCATGCTTGTCGGCTGATGCAGGTTTTTACGCTGCAACTCAAAAAGCCGGATACTCATTTTCGGACGTTATTAATAGAATTATTAAAGATACATGGAACTAACAAATATTAGTTATCGTAACAGCGTTATTAAGTCCGATTCTGAAACCGTACGTAATATTGTTGCCTCGACCAACTTCTTTAACCCTGAAGAAATTGGCATTGCTGTAGAACTCGTTGACGAATTTCTTTTAAAGGGCCAGGAAAGCGGTTATCAGTTTATCTTTATGGAAAGCAATAATAGTGTACTGGGTTATGCATGTTATGGTAAAATTCCCGGAACTGTAAGTAGCTATGCACTGTATTGGATTGCTGTACACGATGATTTTAGAAATCGTAGTTTGGGAAAGGTGTTGCTGAAGGAAACAGAGAAAGTGATATTTAAACAGGGAGGAACAGGTATTTATGTTGAAACATCATCCCGGGAACAGTACATTCCCACAAGGGCGTTTTACAAAGCAAACGAATACCAGATTAAGGCCAGATTTGATGATTATTATGATAAAGGTGACGACCTTGTTTTTTTCGTAAAGAAAAACAATTAAAATATACAAATGTTTAGAATTAGAAAAATTTCAAACCCTTACTTACAAGTAAATACAAGGGCTATTAAACAGGTTAAAAACCTTATAGACAAACAGTTTAATGATATTCAGAAAGAAAAAATTGACATTATCAGCGATCAGTTAATTGACCCTCTTAAATATCGGTTTCACACAATGCTTTTTGTGGCTGACAATTACAACGAAAATATAAAAGGTTTTGCCCTGCTATTGCATATGCCAGATCTGCAATTTTATTATTTGGATTATATTGCTGTTGTGCCCGGAAAAGGACAGTCAGGTGTAGGAAGTGCACTATACGAAAGGGTTAGGGAAGAAGTGAGGTCAGTGGATGCAAGTGGAATTTTTATGGAATGTCTTCCCGATGATCCGCAACTTAGCCACAACCCGGAAATTCTGAAACAAAATAAAAAACGACTTGCTTTTTATGAAAAGTTTAATGCCCGGCCAATAATTAATACCAAATACGAAACCACCGTAAATGCAGGTGATGATGATCCTCCTTATCTGGTATATGATAACCTGGGAGGTGATAGTACTATATCGGCTGATTATTTAAAAAAGGTTGTTGAGGCAATTTTGTATCGTAAATATGGTGATTATTGCCCCGATTCTTATATAAAGGAAATAATAGAAAGTATTAAAGACAATCCGATTAAACTACGGCCACTTAAGTATCACAAAAAGAAAACAGAACCGCAAAAAATTCAGCACTCAGGTAAGAAAAGTATTTTTCTCATAGTCAATGATAAACACGACATTCATCATATTAAGGATAGAGGCTATGTGGAAGCACCTGTCAGGATCAAACATATATTGAATGATATCCTGCCTTTGGGAATCTTCAACCAGAATGAAGCAGCGAAATACCCCGATCATTTTATTACAGATGTTCACGACATAAAATATTTCAATTATTTTAAGAACGTAATTCAAAACATTGCTGCCGACAAATCAGTTTACCCATATGTTTTCCCAATACGCAACAATGCAAGGCCTCCAAAAGACCTTAGTGTCCGTGCGGGATATTATTGTATCGACACTTTTACACCACTTAATAAAAATGCATATCTGGCTGCAAGATGGGGGGTTAATTGTGCACTAACTGCTGCCGATGCTTTGTTACAAGGTACAAAAGCAGCATATGTGCTGACCCGGCCTCCTGGCCATCATGCCGAAAAAAGTGTGTTTGGCGGGTTTTGTTATTTTAATAATAGTGCCGTTGCTGCAAACTACCTTTCCCGATATGGAAAAGTTGCAATCCTTGATATGGATTACCATCACGGCAATGGTCAGCAGCAAATATTTTATGACCGGGCTGATGTTCTAACAATATCAATCCACGGTCATCCAAGTTTTGCATATCCTTATTTTTCAGGGTTTGATAGTGAAAAAGGTGAAGGGGATGGATTAGGTTATAATGTGAACTTTGCCCTGCCCGAAACAATTACTGCCGATATATACAGTAATACTCTTATAAAAGCTGTATCACGATTAAAGAAGTTTAACCCGGATTTTCTAATTGTTTCATTGGGGTTCGATACCTCAAAAGGTGACCCCACAGGAACCTGGCCGTTGCTGACCGATGACTTTTTTAATAATGGACGCACAATAGCCTCGATGGGATTGCCTACAATTTTTATGCAGGAAGGTGGATATAAGACCCAGGTACTGGGCAAAAATGCAAAAGCTTTTTTCTCAGGTTTTTATACTTAGTATATGAAACTTAACCTACTAAGCGGTGGTTTTGTAATGATTGTTATACACGAACAACAAAAAAAGAGTATTGGATTAATGGAGTGTTGTGAATTTTTAGCAGGTTGAAAAAATGTTCACATACCAAATAAGTTTTCAAAGTTGTAACATTATTAAGCTTTTTATGCAATACCGTTACCCAATACTCCAACACTCCAAGATGGTTGATTCTTTAATACTGCTTAACCTCAATCTCGTTTTTAAGTACCATAAGCCCGAATGAAGCAAGGGAAGCAAAGTCGTTAACTGTTGGATATAGCGCAATTGGTGCTAAACCCGCAAGACGGCTCTTTACATTCTTTAGGAACTGATCGCTGTCGAAAATTATTCCGGTAAGGATAATACAATCAACTTCCCCTTTTAAGGTTGCATAATGCGATGCTATTTCCTTCGAAACCTGGTATGACAATGCATAGGAAATATCCATGGCTTCCTGATCGCCATTGGCAATACGTTCATTAATTTTTGAAATATTGGATGTGCCGAGGTATGCTGAATAACCACCCTTTGATGTAATCATTTCCATAACCTCATCCTTGGTCATTTCGCCACTAAAACATAGTTCTATTAATTGCCCCATGGGCAAAGTTCCCGAACGGGTTATTGAAAACGGGCCACCACCATCATGTGCCTGATTTACATCAACAACCTTACCTTTTTCATGAGCTCCTATTGAGATTCCACCTTTACCAATGTGACATACGATTAAATTGAGGTCTTCATATTGTCGATGAACGGATTTGGCGTACTGGGATGCTACAAATTTATGATTTAATGCATGGAAGATGGATTTTCTTTTGAATCGTGGGTGACCTGTTATACGAGCAACATCACTAAGCTCATCAACAACAATTGGGTTAGCAACATATGCCTTTTTATCAAGTTTTTTGGCCATATGATAAGATATCAAGCCCCCCAGATTTGTGGCATGCATACCCATGGCTCCTTCCTTAAGATCATCCACCATTTTAGGTGTAATTTCATAAACTCCCTGTGTAACAGGTTTCATAAGGCCGCTACGTCCCATTACAATTTCAATATCTTCGAGAAGTAAACCGTTGTTTTCTAATTCATTTATAATGCTATTTAACCGCAGTTCAATTTGTTCGGTGAAATGATTAAATGAATTTAAGGTATCTTCTGAATGACGAATTGTTTTTAAAAATATGGGTTCAGTATTTCGATACACCGCAATTTTAGTTACATCTTCCTCAGGGTAAATAACAAGAATATTTTTCTTAATCATAGCTGCTTTATTGTTGTATTATTTTCCCCAACTTCACTCTGATTTATTCAAAAGAGATCCATTGGTATCAAATCAAATTTTCCAATAGTCAACAAAAATAATAAGTATTAATCTGCAACAATTGGTAGTACAGCACAAATTTAATTAATGTTTCTGAATAATAGCGAAATTTTCAAATTAAGGAGAACTTAAATATAAAAAGCTTTATTGGGGAAGGGGGGTATGCGTATAAGGGTATAGGGGAATAAGGTATAACCTTATAAGGAAATATGAGTATTGAAGGGATGCCCCCATATACCCCTATTTCCATATATCCAAATGCCCTTATATTTAGGTAAAAAATGCAATCAATCTCAACTACATATTTCTACGATATTGACCCCCAACTTCAAAAAGGGTATTTGTGATTTGTCCAATCGAAGCATACTTTGCAGCATCCATAAGTGCTTCAAAAACGTTTTCATTTTTTATGGCCTTCATTTTTAGTATCTTCAATGCTTCTTTAGCCTCTTCACTCCATGTATTATGTAATTGATTTAGCATATTTATTTGATACTGCTTTTCTTTTTCTGTGGCACGGATTACCTCTCCGGGGACAACGGTTTTCGATCCACCACTTCCCAAAAATGTATTAACACCAATTATAGGCATTTCACCTGAGTGTTTCAGGTTTTCATAATACAGGCTCTCTTCCTGTATCTTTCCGCGCTGGTACATTGTCTCCATCGACCCAAGCACTCCGCCACGCTCAGTTAATCGGTCCATTTCACTCAATATAGCTTCTTCGACCAGCTCGGTAAGTTCTTCAATAATAAAGGACCCCTGAAGTGGATTTTGATTTTTGGCTAGTCCCAATTCGTGATTTATTATCATCTGTATTGCGATTGCACGGCGTACTGATTCCTCGGTAGGTGTTGTTATCGCCTCATCATAGGCATTGGTGTGAAGTGAGTTGCAGTTGTCGTAAATGGCATATAGCGCCTGTAGAGTTGTTCGGATATCATTAAAATCGATTTCCTGGGCATGGAGCGACCTGCCGGAAGTTTGGATATGATATTTAAGTTTTTGTGAACGTTCGTTGGCTCCATATTTTAGCTTCATAGCTTTGGCCCAAATCAATCGCGCAACACGGCCAATAACGGCGTATTCTGGGTCTTCTCCATTTGAGAAAAAGAACGACAGGTTTGGTGCAAATTTATTTATGTCCATTCCCCTCGACAGGTAATACTCAACATATGTAAATCCGTTTGCCAGTGTAAATGCCAATTGACTTATTGGGTTTGCCCCAGCTTCGGCTATATGATATCCTGAAATGGAAACACTATAAAAATTCTGAACATAATTTTTGATAAAATATTCCTGTATATCGCCCATCATCTTAAGCGAAAAATCAGTAGAAAAGATACATGTGTTCTGAGCCTGGTCTTCTTTAAGTATGTCGGCCTGAATTGTCCCACGCACCCTGCAAACCGTATCTTTTTTGATTTTTTCATATACATCGGCAGGGAGCACCATGTCGCCTGTTACACCAAGCAACATTAGTCCAAGGCCGTTATTACCTTCAGGTATGTTTCCCTGATATGAAGGGCGTGTTGTCCCCTTCCCTTTATACAATTCCTTAATGGTTTTGTCTATACTTTTCTCTAAACCGTTTTCTTTAATGTAAACCTCGCACTGTTGATCAATGGCCGCATTCATAAAGTAGCTTACCATAGTAGGTGCAGGGCCGTTTATGGTCATTGAAACTGATGTCATTGGATCGGCCAGGTTGAAACCCGAATAGAGTTTTTTTGCATCATCCAAACAGGATATGCTAACCCCTGCATTACCAATTTTACCGTAAATATCAGGTCTCATGTCGGGGTCTTCTCCATAAAGTGTAACCGAATCGAAAGCTGTTGAAAGCCTTTTCGCAGCTAACCCTCTTGACACGTAATGGAATCTACGGTTTGTACGCTCGGGGCCACCTTCGCCTGCAAACATACGCGTTGGGTCTTCTCCCTCACGTTTAAATGGGAATACTCCAGCTGCAAATGGAAATTCACCGGGAACATTTTCGCTTAATACCCACCTTAGAATCTCTCCCCAGCTTTCGAATTTTGGCAAGCTAATCTTGGGTATCATATTACGTGAAAGGGATTCAACTTTAGTTGCAATTTTAAATTCCTTATCCCTTACCTTAAATGTGTAGTAATCACCCTCGTACTGTTTCTTTTTTGCAGCCCAGTTATCCAGAATTTCTTTGTTTGAAGGCTCGAGTTCTTTTAGTGTGTTATTATATATTTCGGTTAATGTAAGTGCTTCATTTTCTTTTCCGCATTCTTTAACAATTTCAACCGACTGGTTAAGACTATATAGTTTTTGAGCAACCTTACTTTGACTTATCACATTGCTGTTATATTTACGGATGGTCTCGGCTATCTCTGATAAATACCTGACCCTTTTTGGTGGAATTATATAGATTTTTTCGGGGCTATGTTCGGTTAACTTATCACTTATATCAAAATCAGAGTCCGTTTTTTTATTGAGCGTAAGAAGAAGGTTTGCGTATAATTCATTAACTCCCGGATCGTTAAATTGTGAAGCAACTGTTCCATAAACCGGAAGTTTCTCAGGGTCAACGTCAAAGAGCATATTATTGCGTTGATATTGTTTCCTAACGTCACGTAAGGCATCAAGGGCTCCTCTCTTATCTGATTTGTTCAATGCTATAATATCGGCATAATCAAGCATGTCGATTTTTTCCAACTGGCTGGCGGCGCCATATTCGGGAGTCATAACATAAAATGATACATCACTGTGATCGATAATTGCAGTGTCAGACTGACCGATGCCTGATGTTTCGAGTATGATTAAATCGAAGCCGGCTGCCTGAGCAATTGTTTCGGCATCTTTAACGTATTTACTTATACTGAGGTTCGATTGACGGGTTGCCAATGAACGCATGTAAACCCTGCTATTGTCGATTGCATTCATTCTGATTCTATCGCCAAGTAGCGCACCACCTGATTTTCTTTTTGATGGATCGACAGAGATAATTGCTAATGTCTTATCCGGAAAATCAATTAAAAACCGTCGTACAATTTCATCCACTAATGATGATTTTCCGGCTCCCCCCGTACCTGTAATCCCCAATACGGGAGCTTTTTTGCCTTCAATCTTTTTTGCCAGCTTCTCAATAATTGGTGTTGTTTGCTCAGGGTTATTTTCGGCAGCGCTAATTAATCTTGCAATGGCAACATAATCACGATTATAGATATCCTCAATTTTGAAATCAATTCTGTTTCCGGTAGGATAATCTGATTTTTCAAGCAAATCATTAATCATTCCCTGTAACCCCATTTCCATACCATCATCAGGGGTATATATTCGGGTAACACCATATTCCTGAAGCTCCTTTATCTCGTAAGGAAGAATAACTCCACCTCCACCGGCAAAAATCTTTATATGGCCACATCCTTTTTCCTTGAGCATATCATACATATACTTCAAAAACTCCATATGCCCGCCTTGATATGAAGTCAGGGCGATAGCCTGCGCATCTTCCTGAATGGCAGTGTTTACAATTTCATGAACCGAACGATTGTGACCAAGGTGGATAACCTCGGCACCCGATGCCTGAATGATTCTCCGCATTACATTTATTGCCGCGTCATGTCCGTCAAACAGCGATGCAGCAGTTACAATACGTATGTGATTTTTAGGTTTATATACCTTCTGAGCCTGTGTCATATTTTATGTAATTTTCAAGTAGGTGCAAATATAGTAAAGTTTGATTTGAGAGGACAGGAGTCGGGAGCCAGAAGACCGAAGTTGGAGTCAGAAGACGGAAGACCGAAGCTTGAAGACCGAAGCTTGAAGCCGGAATATAGACTAGACTTCGGACTCCGATCTTCTGACTTCCGTCACTTTTATCTTTTCTTCTGTTTCTTTTTTCAATACCTTTGCCTGCTTATTAATAAACAAGTAAATATGAAAACCAGATCAACTATTTTGGTTATAATTTTTGTGATTTTTTCCAGGCTTACCGTCATCGGTGGTGAAGGAATGTGGATACCAATGTTACTGCAACAAATGAATGAAAAGGAGATGCAGGAGATGGGCATGAAAATTACGGCGGAAGATATCTATTCAATCAATAAAAGCAGTTTAAAAGATGCGATCTTACTTTTCGGAAGAGGATGTACAAGTGAAATAATCTCAAAGGACGGATTACTTCTAACAAATCATCACTGCGGATTTGGCAATATCCAAAAACACAGTACTCTTGAACATGATTATTTAACCGATGGTTTTTGGGCCATGAATAGAGGAGAGGAACTACCGAATCCTGGTCTTACAGCAACATTATTGGTCGAAATGAGAGATGTAACGGATAGCATTCTTGCAGATGTTGGTGAAAGTTTGTCGATGAAAGACAGACAGAGTAATATAAAGGCTAACATTAAAAGGGTAACTGATAATTTCGAAAAAGACTCAAAATATAAAGCAAGCGTAAAACCTTTTTTTCAGGGTAATACATATTATATGATGATAACCGAAGTATTTAAGGATATTAGGCTCGTTGGTGCTCCTCCATCTAATATTGGAAAATTTGGCGGCGATACCGACAACTGGATGTGGCCTCGACATACCGGCGATTTTTCATTATTTAGAATTTATGTTGACAAAGATGGAAACCCTGCTGAATATTCTGAAGATAATGTACCATATCATCCAAAATTTTATTTCCCAATATCACTTGATGGAGTTGATGAAGGCGATTTTACTTTTGTTTTTGGCTATCCTGCCCGCACAAACGAATACCTACCATCATATGCTATCGAGATGATTACGGAAGTTGGAAATCCTGATAAAATAGAGCTACGCGAAACACGTCTTGATATATTTAAAAAATACTCAAATAAAGATCCTGAAGTAAGAATTAAATATGCAACTAAGGATGCCAGGGTTGCAAATTATTGGAAAAAGATGATTGGTGAAAGTGGAGGAGTAAAGCGAATGAATGGTATTGAGGTCAAGCAAAAATATGAGGATGAATTTACTAATTGGACTAGCTTATCAGGGAATAATCAATATGCTGGTTTAATGCCCGAATTTAAAAAACTTTATGGCGAACTAACTCCAATTAAGGTTGCTGCTGATTATATGATGGAAGCAGGTATGGCTATCGAAATTGTTAAATTTGCAAGTACATATGCCAAACTTGTTGAACTTAGTAAAGACAAAACTAAGAGTGATGACGAAATTAATACTGAAATAGAAAAACTCAAAAAGCAAAACATTGCTTTCTTTAAAGACTATTATAAACCAATTGATGAGGAGGTAATGGCCTCTTTATTGAGAATATATGATAATAACCTGACCGCAGAATTTAAACCTGATTTTTTTAATACAATTCACAAAAAGTATAATTATGATTATAAAGCATATACTCAATATGTTTTTGCGAAGTCGATGTTTGATAAAGAGGGTAGTTTAACTTCATTGTTGAATAATTATAAATCAAAGAGCTATAAGAAAATTGAAAAAGATCCCGCATACATAATGGCAATGGAAATGGGAAGACTCTTCAAAGAGAAGCTTTGGGGTAATATGACAAGTATTAATAATTCAATTGATAGCCTGCAACGAATTTACATGAAGGCTCAGATGGAAATGAAACCCGATGATCGCTTTTATCCCGATGCAAATTTTACCTTGCGTGTTACTTATGGAAATGTTGGTGGGTATTCACCAAAGGATGCAGTATATTATAAACATTTCACCACACTCGATGGCATTATGGAAAAGGAAGATCCCGATATTTATGATTATGTTGTAACAGATAGGTTAAGAGAGTTATATGAAACCAAGGATTATGGCCAATATGCTGATAAGGATGGATCACTGCATGTGGGATTTGCGGCAAGCAACCATACAACCGGAGGTAATTCAGGAAGCCCTGTACTAAATGCAAATGGAGAGTTGGTTGGGGTTAATTTTGATAGATGTTGGGAAGGCACCATGAGTGACTTAATGTACGATCCAAATGTATGCCGTAATATTTCAATCGATATTAGATATTTTCTTTTTATTGTGGATAAATATGCCGGAGCCGGATATCTATTGGATGAGATGAAATTAGTGAGAGGTGAATAGCGAGTGGTGAATTGAGTGGTTGAATAGTATATATACAACAATCGAATAATCTGAATAATTAAACTGTGAGTCCTAAACTAAAAATACTGCCTCTTAACGATTGGATTGATACCAATGGATTACCATTGATAATTTCAGGCCCATGTAGCGCTGAGAGTGAGTACCAGTTGCTCAAAACTGCTCGTCAGCTTGCTGAAACAAACAAACTCCATGTTTTCAGAGCAGGCATTTGGAAACCCCGCTCCCGGCCTAATGACTTTGAAGGTGTGGGTGAGCAAGGATTGATCTGGCTCAAAAAAGTAAAAGAAGAAACCGGATTGCTAACCACAGTTGAGGTTGCTGATGCCAAACATGTTGAGTTGGCATTGAAGCATGATGTTGATATACTTTGGATTGGAGCTCGTACGGTTGTAAATCCATTCTCGGTACAAGCAATTGCCGAAACTTTAGCAGGTGTTGATATACCTGTTATGATAAAAAATCCGGTAAATCCTGATATAAAATTATGGCTAGGAGCGATTGAGAGGATGAACGCAATTGGGATAAATAAGTTAATCGCAATACATCGTGGGTTTCATTATTTTGAAAAATCCCCTTTTCGTAATGCACCTATGTGGGAAATTCCAATTGAACTTAAACGAATTGCACCTCGACTTCCGATAATTGTTGATCCAAGTCATATTTGTGGAAAGCAGAATCTGATTGAATCAATTTCACAAAAGGCTTTAGATCTTGAAATGGATGGCTTAATGATTGAGAGTCATTTCGATCCTGATAATGCACTAACGGATGCCGCTCAGCAAATCACACCAAAATATTTGCAAAAAATGCTTGAAAGACTTGTTATCAGGCATAAAAGGGGTGACTTGGACTTTCAGCATAAGCTTGAGGAACTTAGAACAGAAGTTGATAAGTTGGATGGTGAGTTGATGCAGATTCTATCAAAACGAATGGAATTAATTGATGAAATTGGTGAATACAAAAGAGAAAATGACATTACCATTCTTCAAATGAAACGATGGGCAGGGATTATTGCCGATCGTATGTCGATAGGAACTCACATGGGGCTTGATAAAGTTTTCCTTAAAAAACTTCTCACACTTATTCATAAAGAATCAATCCAACGCCAGGAAGATATTTTTAGGAAGAAGTAGTGTTGGAAAATGAGTGCTAAATACTCCCCTTTTTCCAATGTCCCGTTTTAAGATATAGATAAGAAACCGAACTCAGGAGTATGCCATATACAATTTCTGATGTCCAGGCAAGGGCAACATCTGCATTAAACACATAAACTATAGTATAGGTGTAAACCAGATAAAAACTTAGTACAATCATCTCCAATGCAAGCGAAATATTGGTCTTTCCTGTCCCTGAAATTCCGTTAAAAAATATAAACCCCTGACTTAGAAATAAAGCGCCAATACTTACAACATAAAGCACCGGTTTGCCAAGGGCGATAAGCTTTGGGTCGTTTGTGTAAATGCTCATTATTATCTCAGGAAATATTACATTAGTACCCACAATAACCAGAACACCAACGAAACATAGTGCACCAATTTTATAAATCAACGACATAACCTGATCCTGTTTTTTTAATCCTATTATATAGCTTACAAGGGTATTTGTGGCTGTGGCAAACCCCCAAACAGGAACCATTAATATTACATAAATGCTTCGTATAATATTTGAAACTGCTAAAGCCATTTCCCCTATTTTCTCAATAAACAGGAAAAATATAAACCATACCGAAAGTGAAATAAACTGCTGCATCATTATGGGTATTGCAACTTTTAAAATTGCCTTAAGTTGTTGCAAGTTTGGTACTAAAAACCTAAAAAGTGCATAATCGTCAAATTTAATTTTAATGAAAGTGTAGGCAATAAAATATATCAATGCACTGGCCTCGGCAATAACCGAAGCTAAGGCCGCACCTGCAACTCCCATTTCCGGAGCCCCATATTTACCAAATATTAGTATATAGTCGAGTATGATATTAACGATGGCCAATACAACAGTTGTGTATGTGATAACTTTTGTTTTTGCCAACCCAACAAAGAATGCACGGAATACCATGTTTCCCATAGCAAAAAATATACCCACTGCTCTGTATTTCATGTAGATTGTGGTTTCTGCAAAGATGGCTTTTGATTGAACGGCAAATTCCAGAATATCAATGGACCAATATCTGAGTAGAATATAGGTAAAGATTGCAAGAGGTACCATGAAATAAAGTGACTGGTCGATAATTGGGCCTATTTCTTTGAGTCGTCCTTCCCCATTTCGGCGAGCAATTATTATTTGCGCCCCCGTGCTAAAGCCAAGGCCAAGCATAATAACTGCCAGATAAAATAGTCCACCCAGAGCACCAGCACCTAGTGCAATTTCTCCAACCCTACCCAAGAATGCTGTATCGGTGAAGTTGATGAGATTTTGCGCAATGCTACCCAGTATTATTGGGTATGCAATTTGCCAAATCCGACTGTATTTAATATCGGTTTTTGTCATTTCGGCGGCAAAGATAAGAACTTAAAAGGAACTCATTGTAGGTCAGTAACTACATTGATAATATGTAAATATGGACTTCAAGTCCTAAGCCCTTTACTTTCGGATTCGGAAATCCGAAAGAGCATAGACTTTCATTCCGTAGTTGTTTATTTTATTCTCTTTGTATAGTGTATAGAATTTCCCTGTTCGCCATACGAAGCTACACAACCAGCTCTAATAATAAGTTTTTCGATAGACTGTTTGCTATCCTCTGCCTCTTCATTGATACCAGGTTTATCATTATATAATGCATATTGCTCACGATAAAGCCCCGGTGTTGTATTTGGCATCAAGATGTTTGCTCCGGCTACTAATGCCATTTCACGACCACCATCAACAAGAGTTTGCATTGCCGTTGTTGCTGCAATATTAATGTCTTTCATCATAATTCGTAGGATGGCAATCATTTTAAGACTTAAATCGATTCTGGCTTTTTTGGTGGGAACCAAGTCTTTATACTTGTATAATTCGGTGTCAACATGCTCAATGTAAGGACCCATTCCGCACATGTCGATATTTAAATTGCGCATAAAAAGTAAATCATCAGCAAGGTTTTCAATTGTTTGAAAAGGTAAGCCAATCATTACTCCTGTTCCTGTTTGATAACCACACTTTTGTAAATTTTTTAAGGCTTCAAGCCTGATATGGTAGTTATGCTTTTTATTATTTGGATGGAGTTTGTAATATAGATTTCTATCGGATGATTCAATACGAAGTAAATAGCGATGGGCACCTGCTGCTTTCCATCGGCGATAAGTTCTAATACTCTGTTCTCCACAAGAAAGTGTTACACCGAGTTTTCCTTTACCGATTCTAGTAATAGCAAACAGGATATCTTCTATAATCTGTGTAAAACTCTCACTTTGTATTTCGCCAGTTTGAATTACTAATGAACCATAGTTGTTAGCGTATGTAAATTGAATTGCCTCTTCTACTTCAGGTAAACTTACCATAAACCGTTGAAGCTTTTTGTTAGATGCTCCAATGCCACAATAATGGCAGTTTTTTGTACAATGATTTGTAAGTTCTATTAGTCCACGCAAGTGAACCTTATTTCCTATATATTCGTGTTTTACTTCCGCAGCTTTTGCAAATAGTAATTCCCTGTCATTACCTTCTGACATTAATAGTGTAACTATAGATTCTTTATCAAATCTTTCTTCACTTAGTATTTGGCAAACGGTTGACATAGTTAGTAGAGTTGGAGAATTATTTGGTCATGATTTTGTGCTCACAAATGGCATTACTGCTCGCTCAAAAATTCCATTCATAAATGCAATTGCCATACCGTAGTTGGATACTGGAATACCTGCATCAATTGCAGGTTTAAGTCTGTTATTTAGTTGTTTACGCGTAACAACACAGCCGCCACATTGTATAATCATTGCATAATCAGTTATGTCATTTTTCAGGCTATCTAATCCAGCTATAACATCAAATTCAATTTCTTTGCCAGTAAATTTTGTAATCCAATTCGGCAGTTTAAATCTTCCAATATCTTCACAGCTAACATGGTGAGTGCATGATTCCAGGATTAAAACTTTTTCGCCATCCTTAAGTTTTGCAAGATGGGGTGTTCCTTCCAGGTACTTATCGAAATTTGATTTCATTCGGGCAAATACAATACTAAATCCCGTTAAAGGAATTTCTTCGGGGATAATTTTTGAAACAAAGTCAAAGGCCTGACTGTCGGTAATTGCAAGGGCTGGTTTGACTCCCATTTTCATGAAATCCTCAAGTTCAGTTTCTCTCAGTGTAATACAGATACAATTATGATCAAGCACATCCCTAATTGCCATTTGCTGTGGCAATATCATCCGCCCTTCGGGAGCTTCTGAATCTATTGGTGTAATAAGAAGTACAACATCTTTTTCCTTAACAATACCTTCCAGCAATGCCGGCTTAATGTATACTGATGCTGGAATTTTCTCTCGCATCAGGTTTGTTACAAACGATAAACTACTACTAGTTATAGTGTTTATATCATAACATTTTTGACTTGTTTCTTCAATAATTTGTTTTCTGGTTTGTGCCAGAAGTGGAAATGCATCGGATTTATTATGGAATATGAGGTAAGGAATATCAAGATTATTAAATTCAGATATTAAATGTTTTTCGAAAGAATCAAAACTATTATCTGCAATTAAAAGTACTGCCAGGTCGATGGTATTTATTACTGCCATTGTTTTGGCAATTCGTTTCATACCTAATTCTCCCACATCATCAATACCTGCAGTATCAACAATAATTACCGGGCCAACTCCAAAAATTTCCACCGACTTTTTTACAGGGTCGGTAGTTGTTCCGGCAAGATCTGATACAATAGCAACATCCTGTCCTGTAATCATATTGATAAAAGAACTTTTGCCGTTATTTCTTTTTCCAAAAATTCCAATATGTGGCTTAATATCTTTTCCTTTTTTCATTGCATCGAGGTTATAAGTTAGTTGTTATTAGTTATATGTTATACGTTGATAGTTATTTTGTTGAGATAGGGGATTTAGATTTTTATGAAGTAATCAACGTATAACAACTAACATATAACGATTAACATAATTAATAATATAGATCTCGTTCACCATGCATAATCCTATCAATTTTCATCTTTAGTGAAGCCTCGAGTTTTGGCTCGTTTAGTTCTCCAATATTTTTATCAATCAATAACCAACCTTTAGTAGCTGTATCATCTTTTGCATAGTCAATTATATACTCTGCCAAAGTTAATATAGCATTGGGAGTACAAAATCGTTTTATAAATCCGGGAACGGAAAATTCCATAAAGTGCTCACCTGTTCGTCCCTTTCGGTAGCAAGCGGTGCAAAATGATGGTAAGTAATCTCCTTCAATCAACTCATCTATTACCTCTCCCAGGGAGCGGTCGTCGTTAATTAGGAATTGTTCCTGGTTAAGATCTTGTTTCTTATTCTCTTTTTCTGAATATGCACCCAACTCGATTTTTGTTCCGGCATCTACCTGTGAACAACCATATTGAAGAACTTCTTTACGGATATGTTTTGGTTCACGAGCAGTTAATATCATTCCGGTATAGGGGACTGCCAATCGAAGTATTGCAATTATTCTGGTAAATTCTTCATCACTTACTACAAATTCAGGATCAACTTGAAATTCAGCTGCATCTTGCAGGCGGGGGAATGAAATTGTATGAGGACCTACATTATAACAGGCTTCCAGGTGGTTGGTATGTCTAACTAGTCCCATAACATCAAATCTCCAGTCGGCTAATCCAAAAAGCACTCCAATACCCACATCATCTAATCCTGCTTCCTGAGCTCTGTCGAGAGATACAAGGCGATTATCATATGCAGCTTTTCTGCCACCCTTATGATATTTTTTATAAGCCTCTGGATCGTAAGTTTCCTGAAATACCTGATAAGTGCCTATGCCAGCATCCTTAATGGTTTTAAATCCTTCGATACTTAATGGTGCGGCGTTAATATTCACCCTGCGTATTTCACCGTTTCCTGTTTTTACACCATATACTGTTTTAATGTTTTCGGCTATGAACTCAGGAGTATATCTTGGATGTTCGCCATAAACAAGAATTAGTCGCTTTTGTCCGTTTTGTTCCAGAGCTTCAACATTCTTAATAAGTTCATCGTTGTTTAGGGTTTTACGAACAGTATCTTTGTTGGTCGCTTTAAAACCACAGTACTCACAATTATTCTGGCATAAATTTCCCACATATAATGGAGCAAAAAGCACAATGCGTTTTCCATAAACTTTCTCTTTAAGCTGACGTGCCCCAGTCTTTATCATTTCAATTTGATCCCTTGAATTAGCCTGAATAAGTGTAGCCACTTCCTCAAGGTTTAGACGTTCTTTATTTAAAGATTTGGAAACGATTTCTCTAATTCTATCACTGGTTGGCCTAGCATTGTCAAGATAGTTCCAAATCTCGTTTGTGTCGATATATGGAACTTGTGGTTCGTCGGGAATGTTATATTTTTCGGGAGTAAACTTCATTATTGCGAATTTTAATAAAGTGGTAGTATTACTTTGAATGTTGTGCCAAAATTGGGTTTGCTATCAATATCGATGGTGCCTTTGTAAAGCTCTATCATTTTTTTTGTTATGGAAAGCCCCAATCCTGTTCCGCTTATGTTACGGGTTTCGCTTGTTTTAATGCGTGAAAATTCTTCGAATAGTTTAGGGATATCTTCTTCGGAAATACCAATACCGGTATCACTAACTACTATCTTTATGTCCTTATCAGATTTCTTAACCTGGACACGAATATTTCCGTTATCACGATTATATTTAACAGCATTCGATAGCAAGTTGTTAAAGATAATTTCTAATTCATCATGGTCAGCATTCATAGTAACATCCTCATCAATTTCTGAAACTACATTGATGTTATGTTGGATGGCCATGGGTTTAATGCTATCAATGGCCATAAGAGCCATTTCATTTAAATCAACATTAACCAGAGTACGTTTCTTCTTTCCTGATTCAAGACGAGTGAGGTCGAGCATATCAATTATAAGGTTACGCATACCTTTTATTCGTATAAGTGAGCGATCTATCATCGACATATAGTCGTTAATATTTTCGCCTACTTGTTTTTCCTCCATGATTTTTAAATACCCCTCAATTGCATTTAAAGGTGACTTAAGTTCGTGTGATAGTACCGAAAGAAATTGAAACCTAATCTGTTTGCCTTCCTCCTTTAGTTTGCTGGTCATCCTTTTAAGGAAGAGGTGCTTGCTGATATTTTCGATGGAAGATTTTAATTCATCTGGAGTAAAAGGCTTTGGAACAAAATTGTATGCTCCAAAGGTTGTGGCTTTTACAGCGATATCGAGTGATGCATATGAAGTAATCATCATCACTGCAGTGTCAATTCTCATCTTGCTTATTTTCTCAAGAACCTCAATCCCCTGAATACCGGGAAGCTTGTTATCGAGAAGAACAATATCGGCACCATCGTTGGTAATTATTTCCAATGCTTTTTCTCCGGTTTCGGCCTCAGATATTTCAAAAGAAAAGTCTTCTTCCAAAAAGGGGAAGCCTATTGTATAGTTCTTTAATATACGAATTACTCCGGAACGAATGCCTGGCTCATCGTCAACTACTAATACTCTTAACTTTTCCATCGATGTTTTATTTAAGGATTATAATTTAAGAAGCTTACTAATTTCTCTGTGTAACTGGTCGCTTCGCAACCCTTTTTCAAGATATAAGTCTGCTTTTATCCACTGTCGATCTTCTTCGCTGTCGAGGTGGAAGTTTAATCCGGTTTCTGCTGTTACAGCTGTTACTATTATTACAGGAACATCAGGATACAACTTTTTGATTTTATAGCTAAGTACAAATCCTGCATCCTGGGTTTCCATCATTAGGTCCAGAATAGCCAGATCGGGTTTTTGTATCAAAGCTTTTTCAGCCTCAGCAACACTATTTGCTGTAATTATATCAAAACCAAAGTTTTCCACATGGGTTTTTAGTTGAAACAAATAATCCGGGTCATCATCAACAATTAATACTAGTTTTTTTTCCTTCAACATGACAGTTATTTTATAATTGGTTTTTTGGAAGTCGAATGATAAACTTTGTGCCTGTTTGGCCATTTTTTTTGTTAGCATTCGATTTCACGTTTATTTGTCCTTTGTGCATTTTAACTATTCCATATACTAATGGAAGGCCCATGCCTGTTCCTTTTCCAATGGATTTTGTTGTAAAAAACGGAGTAAATATTTTCTCCATATTTTCTTCTTCAATGCCACAACCTTCATCTGAGATTGTTATGCTAAATTCTTTATTCTGGTCAACAACACTAATGGTTAGTTTTCCTCCGTCAGGCATAGCATCAATGGCATTTTTCTCTAAATTTGTAAGTGCTTGCATCATCTGATCTTTATCAATATATGCTTCAAGTATTTCAGTATCAGACAAAAACTTTGTTTTGATATTTGTGGGTATAACTACCGATTGTAAACTTCGTTTGCAGAATTCAATTACATTTAATTTTTCAGGGACTACCTGATTTTTTCTTGCAAAATTTAATAATCCACCAACGATTTTTTTGCATCTATCGGCCTGTTCAACAATAAGGTCAAGGTCTTCTCGAATTGGATCTCCATCTTTTGATTCATCTTTTAGTATATTGCTATACATTGATATAACACCAAGAGGATTATTTAGTTCATGGGCAATGCCGGCTGATAATTGACCCATATTGGCTAACTTTTCTGATTGTTTAAGTGCCTGACGAGCAGTTGCCAGCTTCTCATTTGAGATATTGAGATTTTTGATGGTTTGGTGCATTATTTCGATGGAATAAGGCAGGCACATCTCATTTTCTGCCAAACCAACTATAATGGCGATAGCATGTGCCCTACAGGTGTCGTAACCACAGGCTTTGCAATTTAGGTGGTCCATGTGATCGAACTTGCCAATTTTTTTTAATGCATTTGCGATTTCTTTTTCTGAAGGCTCAACTATACGTCTGTCGTCAGGGTTGAATGTTCGGGAGAAATCGATTGATTTAAATTCTTCAATTTGATTCTTCCATTCCTCCTTATCCAGATGAACTAATTTATTTTTGGCATAATCGCTTATTCTATTTTTACGATTAAGGCGGCTTCCGTTTTTAGACATTCCCGGACCCATTATGCATCCATCACAGCAAAGTAGATTTAGATGTTTGCCAACAAGATTGCCATTTTCAAATTCAGCGATAGCATCCATAAAATCCTTTTTTCCATCGGCAACTATAATATCACATTCAGTAACATCTGATGCCTTACCCATTGTATTTAACAATCCATGGCTTACAGGAAAAACAGAGCCTTTTCCGGCATATGGTGGGTCGAAATTACTTCCATCAACGTTGGTGTGGGTAATCCCTTTTGATTGAAACATCTGCCTTAGCTCAGTGAAAGTAATTGCGTTATCTATTTCATCCGACTCTCCTTTTTTTGCAATGCAGGGCCCGATAAAAACAATCTTAACATCATCAGTATATTTCTTTTTAATAACGCGACCAATAGCTACCATCGGTGAAACTATAGGTGCAAGATTTTTAACCAGATCGGGATGATGTTTTTCAACACAAGCAACAACTGCAGGACAATCGGATGATATGTATGATTGACTTGAATTATTGTTTATTAACTCATTATATTTTTGAGCAACAAGGTCGGCTCCAAATGAAACCTCTATTACTTTTTGGAAGCCAAGTTCCCTTAGCATTCCAACAAATTTATTGTTGTTATCAATCTCTAAAAATTCTGCCGGAAAACTTGGTGCAACAGCAGCAATAACAAATTCATCGCTTTTCAATAAATCTTCAACCTTATCAACTTGCTTATTGAAGGTCTTGGCACCCTGGCTGCAAATGTTTACACAGTTACCACAAGCGATACATCTTTCGGGCATAACCTCGGCCTGGCCGTTAACTATTTTAATGGCTTTAACCGGACATTCTCTAACACATGTGAAACACACGCGACAGCGATCTTTTACAGTATAAACTAGTATGTTATCCAGATTTATTAAGTCCATTGTTGTAGTTGTTTAAGGGTGTTAGTAGGGAAAGGCTTATGACCAATAAGAGTTAACTAATTCATTAAAAAAACCGCTCCTTTCCCTACCTGTTCCCTCGTTATATCATTACTTCACGTTTTTTATATTTAGTGTGTAGTAAACTATGACTTTTATGACCAAGTGGTTTTCCAAGATAATTGTTGTATAGTTCAATAATTTCCGGATTTTTATGTGATACCTTTAGGGTTTCATTTTCATCTATCCTATAAAGAGCTTTCATCCTGGCTTTGAGTTCTTCTTCGCTGGTTCCGATATGTTGACCACCACCTCCGATACATCCTCCAGGGCATGCCATTACTTCCACAAAATGAATATCCTTACGGCCATTTTTAATTTCATCAAGTAGTTCACGGGCATTTGCCATTCCATTTACTACGACAACTCCCAGTTCAAGGTCACCTATTTTTAATTTAGCTTCTTTTCTATGCTCCAGTCCTCTTATTTGAGGTATTTGGAAATTAACAAGTTCTTTACCAGTTATACTAAAATGTGCTGTTCTGATGGCAGCTTCCATAACACCGCCCGAAGCACCAAACAGCTTACCGGCAGTACTTCTAAATCCCATTGGTGAATCAGTTAACTCAGGTGAAATGTTAAACATGTCGATACCATAAAGCTTTAAAAACTTTGTGAGCTCACGAGTTGTAAGTACTGCATCTACATCACTTATTCCTGCCTGAGTCATTTCTTCACGTTGTGCTTCAAACTTTTTTGCAGTACATGGCATAATTGCCACCGAATATATTTCCTCGGGCTGCAGGTTTTCTTTTTCTGCAAAATATGATTTGATAATAGCACCTAGCATTTGTTGAGGCGATTTGCATGAAGATAGATTTGGGATTAACTCCGAATAAAACTCTTCAGCATATTTTACCCATCCCGGACAGCAACTGGTTATCATTGGCAAAACTCCACCTTCGGTAATTCGTTGTACCAGTTCGGCAGATTCTTCCATAATAGTAAGATCGGCAGAAAAAGAAGAATCAAAAACATTATCGAAGCCCACCTTTCGAAGGGCAGCATTTAGTATTCCATTAATATCTTTGCCCGATTCCATGCCTAATTCCTCGGCCATGGAAACACTAATTGAAGGAGCATATTGTATAACAACTTTTTTAGCAGGATTGTTTAGAGCATCCTGAATTTCAGCAAAGTGATTTTTTTCAGTTAAGGCACCGGTTGGGCAAACCATAATACACTGACCGCAATTAATACAACTCGAAGTATTTAAACCCTGATTAAATGAAGTGCCAACAACTGACTTATTTCCCCGATTTAATATATCAATACATGCTACTCCCATTACATCTTCACAAACGGTAACGCATCTGCCACAAAGCACACATTTCTCAGGATCGCGAACAATTGATGCACTTGATAAATCAAGTTTTTCACTGTTTTTACGACCTCTGATTCTCCTTTCCCGAACATGGTGTTCTTCACTTAAATCTTGAAGTTCACAGTTTTTGTTTCTCACACAATAAAGGCAATCGTCGGGATGGTTTGATAATAATAACTCAATGATAGTTTTTCTTGATTCAACAACTCTTTGACTATGAGTTTTAATCTGCATACCCGGATTTGCCGGAAATGAGCATGATGTAATTAATTTGCCCGTATTCACATCTTCTACAACACACATCCTGCAAGCGCCTGTTGGCATTGAGTTTTTAAGATGACACAGGGTAGGCACTTTTATTCCGTTTCTGTTAAGAACCTCAAGGATAGTTTCCCCTTGTGCTGCATTAAATTCTTTATTATTTACGTTTATTGTAAAATCCATTTTCTGAGGTTTTAAGAGATTACTATTGAACCGAATTTGCAAACATCGAAGCAAGTTCCACAGCTAATACATTTATCATCAACTATGAAATGAGGTGTTTTACGACTCCCAATAATTGCATCAGTTGGACATTTTTTAGCACAAATTGTACATCCGGTACAGCTATCAACATCAATTGTAAAAGTTCTTAGTTCGGTACATACATTTGAGCGACATTTTCTATCGAAGATATGCTCTTCATATTCTTCTCTAAACCAACGGAGTGTACTTAGTACCGGGTTTGGAGCTGTTTGACCAAGTCCGCATAGCGATGTTTCCCTTATAACTTTCCCAAGTTTCTCGAGTTGAGTTATTCCTTTAAACCTTTCAAGGGCTTCATTTTGAGCTGCATTAACGGGCTTGTGTGTGATGCTTTCAAGAATTTCGAGCATTCTTCGGGTTCCTTCACGACAAGGGATACATTTTCCACAACTCTCTCTCTGGATAAAATCCATAAAGAATTTTGCAACATCAACCATACAGGTGTCTTCGTCCATCACAACCAAACCACCCGAGCCCATCATGGCACCTATGGTTAATAGTGAATCGTAATCAACTTCAATGTCCAAATTCTCTTCGGTAATACAGCCACCGGATGGTCCGCCAATTTGAACCGATTTGAACTTTTTATTATTAGGGATACCTCCGGCAATGCCAAAAATCACCTCTCTAATTGTAGTTCCCATAGGAACTTCCACCAAGCCTGTAAGTGCAACTTTACCACTTAGAGCAAATACTTTGGTGCCCTTGCTTTTCTCTGTCCCAATTGATTTAAACCTGTCTACACCGTTTGGAATAATTTCGGGTAGACACGACAGAGTTTCCACATTATTAATAACAGTTGGTTTATCGAATAATCCTTTAACTGCAGGAAACGGAGGACGTGGTATTGGCATCCCTCTTTTTCCTTCAATACTTTTAATCAATGCTGTTTCTTCACCACAAACAAATGCTCCGGCTCCCATTTTAACTTTTATCTCAAAGTCAACCCCACTGCCAAAAATATTTTTACCAAGCAAGCCATATTCTCTTGCCTGTTCCAATGCAATATTTAATCTCTTAATTGCCAAAGGATATTCAGCTCTTATATATACATATGATTTTGTAGCACCCATTCCATATGCAGCAATCATCATACCCTCTAGTAATCGATGTGGATCGCCTTCAATTACAGCTCTGTCCATAAATGCTCCAGGATCACCCTCATCAGCATTGCAAATAAGATATTTTTGATCGGCTTCGGTATTTAGGGCAAATTTCCATTTCATTCCGGTTGTAAAACCACCGCCACCGCGACCACGAAGTCCGCTTTCTTCAACCATGTTACACACTTGCAATGACTCATAACTATTAATTGTTGATAGATATGCATTATAACCGCCACCAGCAATATATTCATCAATACTAACAGGGTTTAGTGTGCCACAGTTTTTAAGTACGAGGCGCAATTGCTTTTTAAAATATGGATGTTCAGCATGTGTTGTTATTCCTTCCCATGAACGATTAGTTAAGGTTGGAAACTGATAAAGGGTTTCAATTTTTTCCGGTAGTTCCAAATTAAACACTGAGTCGAGAAGATTATCAACCTTGTTGCTAGTAACATTGCTAAATGAAATCCTGTTATGGTCGGGTAATTGTATGTCTACAATTGGTTCGGCAGTGCATAATCCAATGCATCCTACTTCAATAATTTCAGCATCTATTGAGTTTGCGTTAAGATATGAATTAATGCTAATTAGCGTTTTCGCGGCGCCGGCACCTAGTCCGCAAGTACCTGCACCCAAGTATATAACTGGCTTGTTAACTTTTTCTCTTCTAAGAAGAGTAAGTTTACTATCGGCAATTTCCACATCTTCATTACCAACTACTTTTTTGAGTAATAAATCTTGAATATTTCCCTTTATCCTATTCATCTATTCTTCCTCCGTTGTTTTATAGGTTTCAATAATTTCGGCAAGAGATGTTGAAGTAACCTTGGCATAGAACTCCCCATTTATTGAAATTACCGGAGCCAATCCACATGCACCAATGCACGCAACTACCTCTATACTAAATAATCCATCACGTGTTGTGTCACCTGCTTTCACCTTTAATTGTTTTTCAATTTCCTGTAGCACAGTGGCCGAGCCCAAAACATGGCATGCAGTTCCGCGACAAACTTGGACATGGTACTTACCAACGGGTTGAAATCGGAATTGGTTGTAAAATGTAGCTACACCAAATATTTTACTTGAAGGCATGTTTAAAAATGAGCCTACTTTAACAATTGACTCTTTCGAAAGATGCCCCTCAGCAGTTTGGATATCTTGTAATATTGGAATAAGATTATCCCTGCCTGCTTCGGGGTATCTGTTAAATATATTTTTTATTTCTCCCATTGTGAAAGCTGGTATTCAGGATTAATACTAATTTTATTTATTAAGGAGTTTCTCAATTTCAGGAATGAGTACAGATGCATTTACTGGCTTTTTAACAAATGCATTTACCGGAAACCAAACGGTTTCATTATTTTCGTTTAGATAGTCAACTCCTGCATTACCTGTTACTAAATCTTTTACAAGTATTACTCTTAAATCTGAATAATCAGGATTTTGTCTGAATTGCTGAGCCATTGCCTGAACACTTGGTTTGGTTGTAGTTAATACTTCAATTGAAGTTTGAATAATAATAGGAATGTGTTTTAGGGTTTGGTTTTTTACAATTGATTCTGCAAGTTCAAAGCCTTCAAATTGAGTTGTCATCATTACATCAAGAATTGCCAAATCAGGGTTTTCTTTAATGATTAATTCTAAACCTTCTTTTTTGTCATTTGCTGAAAACACTTTATAACCTTTTGCGGTTAAGATTGATTCAACGGCTGTGATAACGTCGATGTCGTCGTCTACTATTACAATTTTTTTTAAGTTTTTCATTTCTCTAATTTTTAAGTTTTCGATGATGTAAAAGTATATAGAGAAATATGTGTGGACTAGGTAGGAGATTACCTTTTTACATGCACGGTGTTACTGATTATTTTATGTAAAAACCAGTACTTTTACGCAATTTGGGATGTAATTAAAGGAAGAGGTAGGTTCAATGCAATTGCTATCTATATAATTATCAGCCTATGACGCAATGCATAAGCCAATAGACTAATGGCGCTTTTACAACCTGTTTTAGCAAGCATGTTCGACTTATGTCCGACCACAGTCCGCTCACTAACGTATAACACATCTGCAATTTCTTTGTTGCTTAACCCTTCGGAAAGCAATTGCAGAATTTCTTTTTCGCGTGAAGTAAACTTAACTTCATCACCACTTGGTTTTTCTTCTTTAGTGTTGATTTTACGTGTAAAGAATTTAAATAGCTCTTCAGAATAATAATTGCCTCCTGAAGCAACAGTTGTGAGTGCCTTATTAAGTGTTTCTTTATTTATGTTTTTCACAAGGAATCCCTTTACCCCGGCATCCATCATACTTTGTATATAATTATCGTCGGTGAACATTGTTAGTGAGATAATTTTTAGTTCGGGATTTTCTTTAAGTGCAATTTTTGTGGCATCAATACCCGACATTATCGGCATCTCAATATCCATCAGTACAATATCACAACTTACCTGTCGTATTAAATCAAGGAAATCCTGGCCGTTTGCGGCTTCACCAACAACATCAACATAATCAAGCTTTCCAAGAACCATTTTTAGTCCGTTACGAAAGATTTCGTGATCGTCAACAATTATTATTTTAACAGCGTTTACCATATGGATTAGTAGTGCGAAATTAATAAGAAATGTAACATTCTTAATCTTTATTTAATAATTACCATATGGTTTATGCTTTTGTTTTGAATAAAAACCATTGTAACTATTTGATCAGTTGATTAACTCATTTTTGTCACGGTTTAAGAATAATTCATTGTAGGTATTGGGGGAATAGGTAAATATGGGAATAAGGGAAATATTCTGTTCCAAACTATTATTTCCTTATACCCTTATTCCCCCAATTTTATCCAGTTTATATAATTAAATCTCAATAATAATTCTAAAACCTTTTCCTTCTTTACTTATAATTTCACAATTACCATTTATTGATTTTATACGACTAACTATACTTTTGAGGCCTATGCCTGTATTTTTGTTTTCCATTACGGTATTGCTGTCGAACCCAATACCATCATCAGTAAATATTAGTGAAATATTATCGTCGGATTTTTGTAGTTGAATATATGCGCTTTTAGCTTTTGCATGTTTTATTGTGTTGGTTAACAACTCACTAATTACTCTAAATAAAATTAGCTGTACATTTTTGTCTAGCGAATACTCGATACCTGTAGTGTTGAAGTCGACATATATTTTACCAGTTTGATTTACTTTTTCACAAAAAGCTTCCAAAGCTTTTACGAGCCCATACTCATGTATTACTCGTGGCATAAGGTTATTTGAAATTTCACGAATACTTGTAACAGCATCATCAAGCATTTTATTTACCTGATCAACAAATTCGATTTTCTCTTTTTTGCCAATTTCAGCAGATCCAAGTTCGTTTACATAAAGCTTTATGGTGGAAAGTAAAGGTCCGATGCCATCATGCATATCTTTTGAAAATCGTTCACGTTCTTTTTCCTCAGTTTGGATTACAGCGCTTAGAACTTTTCGTTCCATTTCTTTCCGTTTTGCCAGGTTTCGTGATATACTTAAAATTACTGTTTCTCCGTTGAATTCCAGTACCCTGCTGTTTGTTTCAACGGGTATTGTATCACCTGAGTTTGTTATGTATTCGGAGTCATATAAATAAGCACCCTCTTCAATAATAGTTTTTCGATATTTAAGAAATAATTCAGCTTGTTTTAAAGGTTTAAGGTCGAGAATATTCATCTGCAGAAGTTCTTCGTGTGTATAGCCAAGTGATTTGCTGGCCTGATCATTAACTTCAATAATATTGCCTTGCAAATCACTTACGAATATCTCATCGCTACTATTTTGAAATATTGTTTCAAAGTTTTCTTCGCTTCTTTTTAGTGCTTCTTTGGTTGTTTTAAGTTTTGTATTACTTACTTTTATTGCCCTTAAGATTCGGTGAACCCTTCTTGTTGTGACAGAAAACATCATAATAATTATTAGGATAACTAATATGCTCCCGATAAATATGGAATTAATAATTATAGTTTTTAATGGCACATATGTTAGCTCCTTTGTTGGGATTGCAGTAACGATATGAAACCCAAAATCGGGATAGTAATCGTAGGCAAGAAGATATTCTACATTATTAATGGGGCTTGTGAATCTTTTAATTTTTACGCTATCCTTTATAATAAATCTCTGAAGAGTTTTGTCGATTATTTTATTTCTGGAATCAAGGGGTTGGAATACTATTTCACCATCAATATCCAATACAAAAGGAAATCCGGTTTCTCCAATGGTGATTGTGTTAAGGGTAAGTCGGAGTTTTTCAATATCCTTTTCTTTGCCACCAACATATAGTACTCCAATTAATTCATTTTCTAAATAAATCGGTTCGTATGCAGTAATGTACCAGTCGTTAACCACGTATGCCCTTCCATAATAAACTTTGCCCTGATTAATTGTATGTGCTACAATTGATGAGTTTGGAATGAATGTACCTACAGCTCGTTCACCGTTTTCTTTAAGTACGTTTGTTGAGATTCTTAAGTAACCACTATCGATTTTCTGAAAGATTGTTGTTGTTCCACCAAATAACTCATAGGTTTCATCGGGGAAAGTTTTTGAATTTAGAAGAGGTTCTTCTCCCCATAATAATTGTTTAATACTAATTTCATGCTTTATATGACTAAATTGGTTGGTAACGTCAACTTTATCAATAACTCTTGAGAAGCGAATGGGTTTGTCGTAAAATATTCTATGTGCAACTTTTAAGTCTGTTTTTACATTTTCAATCTTCAATTCACGCTCTCGTTCAAACATTTTTTTAATGGTTGTTGCCTCAAGTAACATATCGTTTTCGGCTATTTGGTAAATCGACTCACGGCTTATGTTAACAAGAAAAAATGTGAAAACAATAATGGCTATAATAAGGGCAATCAATACAGGGTAAAACAGTTGGAACTTGAGTTTTAGATTGAAATACTTATTTTTCATCTGTTATTAATTTGTTTTTTATAGGTCAGATGGAATACGCCATGATGAAGTTTAAAATCATCTTCTGTTAGTGCTTTCCAATCATGGCTATTTCATGTGTTGAGAATTTTATATTTCATAGGACACAAAAGTAGGAAATTGAATGAAAAAGACAGCTAATTTATCACAGCCATTTGCGTCTTTTGAAATAGGCTGCCATACCTCCACCGGTTATAAGCATAATGGCAATTATTATCCAAAACGTTAAATTATTCTTTTCCATGGGTAGCAGAACATTCATCCCATAAAGGCCTGTGAGAAAGGTAAGTGGAAGGATAATTGATGAGATGAGAGTAAGTGTTTTCATTATCTCATTTGTATTGTTTGTCTGCATCGAGTCGAAAGTAACAGATAGGCCTTCGATTAGTTCACCATAATCCTCGGTCATATCCCACATCTTGTTGTAATAATCGAGGATATTACCCCAGTATTCTTCCATATTATCGGCATAACCTTCAACCTTACCTGATTCAAATTTGTTAAACACCCTGAGTTGGGGTTTAAACATAGTGTTTATTGCAATAATATTTTTTCGGGTAATGGAAAGTCTCTCAATAATGCGTCGAGCTTTTCCGCTAAATAGTTCACGATTTATCAGTTCAAGTTCCAGACCAATTTTACGTAGAATGAAAACAGATTCAGTCATCAGTTTTTCGAGAATAGTATACAGTAATGCATCGGAAGTACCAATTTCAAAATCTATTCCTTTTTCATCTTGATCCTTTGCTTCTTCAAACAATCTGTCAACAATCCAATGGGTTTTACCTACGGTAATTAGAAAATCTTCACCCCAAAAAACCTTTAATTCACGGGGTTTAACAAATAGATTTTTTCTATCGAAAACAGGAAAATGAAGGATCAGAAAATAGTAATCATCATAGATGTCAATCTTTGGTCGTTGATTAGTTTGCCTGCAATCTTCAATATCCAACTGGTGAAAATGATATTTGTTTTCAAACTCATTGAAATCATCTTCATCAGGCTCATTAATATGCAGCCATCTAAGTCTTCCTATTTTTAGCACTTCTTTCACGGTCGTCAAAAGTAGTGATTTATCTTAAAGATTGGGGTCTTTAATGAAAGGAATTTATTGAACCTTCCTTAAGTTCTCGTTGTTTTTTTAATATTATAGTTAAAATTTAAGAGGGATGGTATGTAAATTTTTGTTCCTGTGAGATTATTTTGTTCATCATATAAATCTATTATTTTAAGCGTTATTTAACAAATGTCTCAATACCTCAGTATATCATCCAATCCTTGCTTGAGTTTGGTTAGTTCTGCCTTAGTAATATTTCCAATTCTCTTTACTAATCGTTCCTTTGAGATTGAACGAACATGAAAAATCAAAATTTCAGATTTTTGTGATAAGCCATTGTGTTGATCAGGATTCAGAATTATGTTTCCCTTGTAGTTCTTAATTTTGGTTGTTAGCGGACAAGAAATCACAATGGGGAGTAGTTCATTAAGCATATTACCACTCACAATAACTATCGGTCGAAGTCCACTTTGCTCACTTCCAATAACAGGGTTTAAGTCGGCATACCATATTTCACGTTGCAACATTAGTCAAGTTGTTTTAGGTAGTCCTCCATTCCTTCTTCTGCCATGGTAAGAATGTCGGCATCTTCGTTAGCTTGCCTATATGATCTAACATATTCAGCACGGTTTAACTGATCGAGGTAGATATTTAGGGCTTTTTCAATAATCTTGTTTTTTGGAATTGATAGCCCCTTGGCTGCTTCATTTAACCTGGCCAGTAGTTGGTCGGGTAGTGTGCTGGTAAAAGTTGTCATTTGCAAATCATATTTATAAAATACAAATATAATATATAAATATTCAAAAAGCAAACATTGTGATACAGTTCGTAATTTGTTCAACTACAAAATTGAGGTAATCCCTTATCGTTATGCTGCGTTAGGATGACAAAAACGAAAGAAAGGCTTTACAATCTTACTTGGGAGAATAATAACAGTTCTTAGGTGAAAATATTTTTTCATCTTTTTTTAAGGATTTAATTGCTTTGTCTACATCCTTTTTGTCAATCCCGGTCATATCTGCAATTTCACCTGCTTTTAATGGCTTAGCGGCTTTCTCCATTGTTTCCAATACTTTGCTATCTGTGCTCATGTATAATAGTTTTAAAGTTATGGTAAAATTAATTAATATTTATTACGAAAATAAAATTCTAACCAAGCATAACTCTACAATATTTGGCATGGCCAATATCTCAAAATATTGTAGTTTTGAGAAAAAAAATAGCAATGATAAGATCGTTTGCATTTCTATTGTTATTAATCGCTAGCAATACTCTAACTGCCCAAAGTTACGATAGAAGTTATTTGCATCACGATTTGATGATAAGCTATGGCCTACCTTCAACTGATTTATTTCTAAATATAAGCTCATCAATGCTTGATGATAGATTTCCTGATAAGCGATATATTCGTGATAATTATAGTGGATCAGGAATAATTTCTCTAACCTATAGAAAAGTATCTAAAAGTGAAATGTTCTTTTGGGGAGGATCAGCAAGTTATAATCAAACCAAGGGCGATTTATATAATGTTGGATCACTGGAAGGAGAAATTAAAAGAAATTTTTTAACAGTTGCTATAGAAGGACAATATAGATATCAAAATTTAAAAAAAGTTCAGTTATACTCCGGTGTAGGAATTGGCTATTCAATAGGTAATGAAACTCTTACGGCATCTGTTGGTAGTGGCAAACAATCCTCTTCAGGAAGTATTAATCGCTTTGCGTGGCAAATAAATGTAATAGGAATGAGATTAGGTAATAATATTGGCGGTTTTATTGAACTCGGGTATGGTTATAAAGGAATAATAAATGCCGGATTATCAATCCAATTATATTAATCATACAAAAAGTGTACGCATCTTCAGAAATTAATATCGGTAATACCTCCCTTGGTGGCAATAGTCCAGTTCGTATACAATCGATGACCACCACCAAAACGATGGACACCGTTGCAACTGTTAATCAAGTTGCAAATCTGGCAAAAGCAGGTTGCGATTTTGTAAGAATAACAACTCAAAATATTAATGAAGCAAATAATCTTAAAGTTATTAAAGAAGAGCTTGGTAAAATTGGGATATATATACCATTAATTGCTGATGTTCATTTTATTCCTAAAATTGCTGAGCTAGCTGCTCAATTTGTTGAAAAAGTCCGTATTAATCCAGGGAATTATATTGATTCCCAGTCATCAATATCCGAAAAACTGATTCCACTTTTAAGTGTTTGCAAAAAGCACAATACAGCAATTCGCATTGGTGTTAATCACGGATCATTGTCAGAAACGATTTTGTACAAATATGGCAATACTGCACTTGGTATGGTTGAGTCGTTGATGGAATTTGTGAGAGTTTGTAAGAAACACAACTTCAATAAATTAGTGCTGTCAGTAAAAGCAAGTAATGTTGTAATGATGATAGATGCTAATAAGTTGCTTGTGGAAAAACTCCTGATTGAAGGATTAAACTACCCAATCCACCTGGGAGTTACTGAGGCTGGAAGTGAAGATGAGGGTAGGGTTAAGTCAGCGTCAGGGATTGGGTATTTATTAGCGCATGGAATTGGTGATACAATTCGTGTATCACTTTCAGAAGATCCAGTTGCTGAAATACCGGTAGCAAAAATGTTGGTGGATTTCTATGGCAAAAGACTGGATATCGCAAAAAGAATTCCTCATGAATTAATCAGGGTAGCAATAAAATTTTTCTCTGGGAAGCCCCCTTTAGTATTAACATCAGGTATGTCGGAATTAGCTGATTATTCAAATCATAATGAATCAATAAATTTAGATATTGGTAAAAAAAAATATGGAATTAGTAAATTGGTATATCATAATTTATCTATCGAAGAGCTAATTATTCGTGCCACCGTTGATGCAACAATATTGCTACTGAATAATGAAACAGATGGTATTTGGATTGAGAATAATTCTAGTACTACTGATGACCAAAATGCTAAACTTTCGTTGGAAATACTACAAGTACTTGGCTTAAGAATAAGTAAAACTGAATTTATTGCTTGTCCAACATGTGGAAGATCATCGGTTGTTCTTGTAGATCTACTGCAAGAAGTTAAAAAGCAGACATCTCATATCCGTGGTTTGAAAATAGCAGTTATGGGATGCTCGGTAAATGGTCCGGGAGAAATGGCTGATGCAGATTATGGTATGGTTGGAACTGGTAATGGAAATGTGGATTTATATAAGGGCAGAAAACTTATTCATAAAAATATTAAACAAGAACAGTCAATTGATGCTTTGATTAACCTCATTAAAAATAGTGGAGATTGGAAAAATAAATAATCAGGAGTATTTGTTTAAAATTATATGTAACTTTGTATTTCAAAGAACTCTATAACTATGAAAGAGATATTATCAAGCCTAAATAAATCTTTTGATAGCCGTGTAAGAGTGGGGATTATGTCAATACTTCTGAGAAGTAATTGGGTTGATTTTACTACCATAAGAAATACGCTGGGAGCAACTGATGGAAATATTTCCAATCATTTAAGTGCATTGCAGAAGCATAATATGATAAAGACTAAAAAGGAGTTTGTTAGTAACCGTCCCAAAACCAGTTATAAAATTACCCGGCAGGGTATCAGAAAATTTACAGATCACCTGAGTGTTTTTGAGAAACTACTTAATAGCTAAACTTTGAGATACAAAGTGCTTTTAGTATAACTATTTGTTTTTAATGCCCGTCATACTCAAAATCTTAAATCAAGCCCCGTATTCTAATGCAAGAATTGGAAATGCAAGTATGTCGATAATTATAATCGAAGGCGAAAGCTTGGTGAATTTACCTTTTGCAATTTTTATAATACTGCAATACAGTAGCCCGAAAACAATACCCTCAGTAAGAGAATAGGTGAGCGGAATTATAATAATAGAAAGATATCTACCATTTCAAGTCATGTACCTTGAAGTTCTTAGATTGATATTCTCGTATGGCAATTCTCTTTGATTCGTTTGCTTTTTCTATGGTTCTAAACCCGTTTTCAATAATGGTTGCCTGATCAAAATCATACCAATTAGGAAATTGCTCTTTTACTAATCTATTATATTTGTTTTGCAATGTATAGGGTATAGTTTGCTTTTTTATCGGGCTAAAAAATGCATGGTAACTATTTTCTCCTTCTCCATCAATATCACAATAACAAGAAGCAAAAACATAGAAATATGTTTTCTTTTCCATGGGATAAACAACAACCGAGTTATTCCAGATATTTTCTGATTTTGTATTATAAACAGTATCTTTTCTGATTGGGTCGTTTCTATAAACCCGTGAAATAAATTCATAGTTATTGGACATCCCTGATATTACAATATCTAAATCTCCATCATTATCATAATCACCCCAGTGCCCATCGCTCATATATAATCCAATTACTTCTGCCTGAATATCAGTGAACACATCATTTCTATCATTACGATAAACTTTTGAAACCGGGCCAACAGCACTTTCGCCTGTTAATAACAGGTCAATATCACCATCATGATCCATATCTCCCCAATCTACAGAGCCTGACCTTACTGGGATGAAATCAGGAAATGTTTGTGAAAACAGGCCATCGTTTTCATTCTTATACAATTTACTTTCAAATTTACCGCCTTGAGTTTCGCCCGTTATTGCAAAATCTAAGTCACCATCATTATCATAATCACCCCATGCAATATCACTTAATTTCAAATTAGTAAAACCAATATCTACAAAATTAAAGTATCCATTATCATTTCTAAAAAGTTGAGTTATAACTCGGCCTGAGCTTTCGTTTCCACTGATAATAACATCTAAATCACCATCATTATCATAATCATTCCACCTGCCAATACCATAATCAACCCCGGGAAACTCAGCATTTATATCAACAAATTTATTATTCCTATCGTTACGGTAGATACTAGATGTAGGTCCGTTTTTTGAATAGCCGGTAATAAGCAGGTCAACATCTCCATCACGATCGTAATCACCCCATTCAACCGATCCATCGCGATAGCCGGGAATATTTAAAGGGATTCGACTAAAATTAGATGTTCTATTATTACTATATAGATAGGATACTAATTTTCCATCACTGGTTTCACCGATAATAAATAAATCTTTAATACCATCATTATTATAATCTGCCCAATCGAAATCACCCCTGTAAACACTAACCGCGGGCGAAAAAACTTGAGTAAATCTATCTCTCCTTAAATTTTTATATAGCTTAGTACTTATTCCATGTCCTCCTTTATTATAAAAATCTCCCGTAACAAAAATATCGATGGCACCATCTTGGTCATAGTCAATCCAATTACTGGCACTTTCACTTACTCCTGCAAGGCCAGCTTGGATATCGGTAAAACTTTGTCCGTAAATACTAGATATACTTAAGATTAAAGTAGCAAGAACTACTAAATGTTTCATGTATTGAGTAATTTTTTTTATTGGAAACATATTCTTGATTAGTGCAGTTAAATATTCTACAATATTATTCATTTACCAGTTTATATCAAAATAAAATGTAAATATTCAATTTATATTAAACACATGCAGTGATTGGAGTCTGGATAAATTTAAATAGATACCTTGCAAATTAGATTAGAAAGAAATCAGTATATCGATATAGTAACAACAGTTTAATTAGAAAACAAAACGATAAGGTTCAGTAACACAAACATATACACATAAGGCTAAATATCTTATTTGGTCTCATTCTGAATTTCAAAATTATTATGCCAAATATCATTTTATACCAATAAAAAATATCTAATTTTGTGAAAAATTTCACAATCATTAATTTATTATGGAACTATCACATATAGAGCATATTGGAATCGCAGTTAACAACTTAGATGAAGCGATTGCATATTATGAGAACACATTGGGACTCACTTGTTATGCAATAGAGGAAGTTCCTGACCAAAAAGTAAGAACCGCGTTTTTGAAGATTGGCGAAACTAAAATTGAATTATTAGAAAGTACTGATCCGGAAGGACCAATAGGTAAGTTTATAGAAAAAAAGGGCCCCGGGGTTCATCATTTGGCTTTTGCAGTGAATAATCTTGAAAGTAATTTGGCGGAAGTAAAAGAAAAAGGAGTACGACTAATTGATAGTAAACCACGAAAAGGTGCAGAAGGATTGGATATTGCTTTTCTACATCCGAAATCTACTTTTGGAGTACTTACTGAACTTTGTGAAGATAAGAATAAGTAGTTTAATCACGAATTTCAGTGTGACCAGCTGATTATTCTAGTTAGTTATCAATTAACTAATTCAACAATAAATAATAAAAAGAGTTTATAGTTTATATCGAGCCATTTTCTGATTATGCAGAGCAATGAGCTTGGTATTATTTATGAAATAACACAAAATATATACATCCATGACAATCGAAGACAATATTCAAAACCTACTTTCAAAAAGGGAAGAAGCAAAGTTAGGTGGTGGATTAAAAAGGATCGAATCACAACATAATAAAGGAAAACTAACTGCCAGAGAAAGAATTGATTTCTTGCTTGATGATGGTAGTTTTGAAGAGTTCGACATGTTTGTAACTCATCAAACTAATGCGTTTGGTTTAGAGAAACAGAAGTTTTTAACCGACGGTGTGGTTACCGGTCATGGAACCATCGATGGAAGAGTTGTTTATGTTTTTTCTCAGGATTTTACAATTTTTGGTGGTTCTCTATCTCAAACATATGCCCAAAAGATTTGTAAAATAATGGATCAAGCCATGAAGGTTGGTGCTCCCGTAATTGGCATAAATGATAGCGGTGGTGCCCGAATTCAGGAAGGTGTTAAAAGTTTAGCTGGTTATGCCGAAATATTTCAACGTAACATTATGGCATCGGGTGTAATCCCACAAATATCAGCAATATTTGGACCCTGTGCCGGTGGTGCAGTTTACTCACCAGCATTAACAGATTTTGTTATGATGAGTAAAGAAAATAGCTACATGTTTGTTACCGGCCCTAAGGTTGCTAAAAAAGTAACAGGAGAAGATATCTCAATAGAAGATTTGGGTGGCCCCGATGTACATGGTAAAAAATCAGGAGTTGCACATTTTATTGCCGATGATGAGGCAGAAGGCATGATGTTGATAAGAAAACTGTTATCATATGTACCCCAGAACAACCTTGAAGATCCAATAATTACTGAATGTTCCGACCCAATCGATCGTAAGGAAGAATTATTAAATGAAATTATTCCCAGCAATCCTAATCAACCTTATGATGTAAAGGATGTTATTTATTCAATAGTTGATTATTCCGAATTTTTAGAGGTTCAGCGGCATTATGCTAAAAATATTATCACTGGATTTTCAAAGTTTAATGGCAGACCGGCTGGAATAGTGGCTAACCAACCAAATTATTTAGCAGGAGTTTTAGATATAAATGCTTCCAGAAAAGCAGCTCGTTTTGTGAGATTTTGTGATGCTTTCAATATTCCAATAATAACTCTTGTGGATGTTCCCGGGTTTTTACCCGGAAGCGCTCAAGAAACAGGTGGAATTATCATTCATGGAGCAAAATTACTTTTTGCTTATGGAGAAGCTACTGTTCCAAAAATTACAATTACACTTCGTAAATCTTACGGTGGTGCTCATGATGTTATGGGTTCAAAGCAATTGCGTAGTGATATGAATTATGCATGGCCATCGGCTGAAATTGCAGTGATGGGACCCGAAGGTGCCGTTGAAGTAATGGAAGGTAAAGAAATTGCAAAAATTGAAGATCCGGTTAAACAAGCTGCATATTTAAAACAAAAGGAGGATGAGTATCGAGAGATGTTTGCAAACCCATATGATGCTGCAAGTTACGGGTATATTGATGATGTAATTGAACCTCGGAATACTCGATTCAGAATAATAAGAGCACTTCAAACATTGGCATCAAAAAAGGACACAAATCCACCAAAAAAACACTCTAACATACCTCTATAAATAGAATAAAATGGAATATTTATTTATAATACATTCAATTATAACTCAGGGTATTCAGATTGCGATAATAGGATACTCCATTGTTTTCCTGGCACTTGTGCTGCTATATTATGTTTTTACCTTTTTGGCTAAAGGATTGCTTTGGCAAAAAAAGAATAAACTAAAAAAAGAAAACAAAGCACTTAAATTGAGAGATGAAGATGTTACAGTTAGTGGAGAAGTTTCTGCTGCAATAGCGATGGCTATTTTTTTGAGTCGTGATTTGCATGATAACGAAAGCGATATTATTACAATAAAAAGGGTATCCAAAACCTATTCACCGTGGAATTCAAAAATTTACGGAATGAGATATTTTCAACGGTAATCAAAAAATTAACAAGATAATGAAACGGTTTAAATTCACCATAAGTGGAAATAATTACGAAGTAGAGTTAAAAAAATTCGAGGACGGTAAGGCAAGAATTGAAGTAAACGGAACCTGTTATAACGTTGAACTTAAAAAACAGGAACAAGCTTCAAAAACTCCAATATTAGTCAGGTCGAGCATGAAGAATCCTGTAGGATCACACATAATAAAAAAAACGGAAAGTGCCGGATTTAAAATTGTTGCCCCATTGCCTGGAAATATTATGCAAATAATAGTAAAAGTGGGTGATGAGGTTAAGAAAGATGATCCGTTACTTATATATGAGGCAATGAAAATGGAAAATAAATTGCTATCGGAAAAAGATGGAATTATTAAATCCATAAAAGTTGCACCGGGAGATTCGGTTCTTCAGGATGATCTATTAATTGAAATGGAAATCAACTAAACTGCCTCGATATGAACCTGCAAAGGAAAGCTATAACAGTTTTTGGAATTGTTGCCATATTGGCTGTTTTAAACTTGCTTCTATTTCAAAACATTGGTCATGCTGATGGAGTAAGTAATTTAAATACAACTATTGAACATGTTGATTCTAACACATCTTCAAGTGTTTTTGATGGTATTGCTAAATTTTTAAGTTTTACCGGTTTCCGTAATGCCACTCCCGGACATATAATTATGATTATAGTTGGTTTGATTTTCATTTATCTGGCCATCAAATACGAGTATGAACCATTACTATTAATACCCATTGGTGTTGGCGTTATACTTGGTAATATTCCATTTTTTCAGGATGGCGATGTGAACCTACAAGTTGGTATATACCAGGAAGGTAGCGTGCTAAATTATTTGTATTATGGTGTTGTAAAAGGTATTTATCCCCCTCTTATATTTCTTGGTATTGGGGCAATGACGGATTTCTCTTCACTCATATCAAATCCAAGATTAATGTTACTTGGTGCTGCGGCTCAAGTTGGTATTTTTCTCACGTTTATTGGAGCAATTTATTTAGGGTTTAATATGCAAGAAGCAGGTGCCATAGGAATTATTGGTGGTGCTGATGGCCCTACCGCCATATTCCTTTCATCAAAACTTGCAAATGGCAATATTATTAATGGAGTACAAACAAGTAACCTTATCGGACCAATCGCAATTGCTGCGTATTCATACATGGCTCTTGTACCTGTAATTCAGCCACCAATTATGCGCTTATTAACGGGTAAAAAGGAGAGACTTATAAGGATGAAACCTCCCAGATCTGTTAGCCGACAGGAAAAAATATTTTTCCCAATAGTTGCACTTATCCTAACTACATTTATTTCACCTGGAGCACTTCCATTGTTAGGGATGTTGTTTTTTGGAAACCTGTTAAAGGAAAGTGGTGTAACAAAGCGTCTGGCTGATACAGCACGTAATTCATTAATTGATATCGTTACAATACTACTTGGCCTGACTGTGGGGGCATCAACGCAAGCCGATGTGTTTTTAACACAAGAGTCGATTTTGATATTTGTACTTGGAGCTTTATCATTTATTGTTGCTACTGCAGGTGGGGTTATTTTTGCAAAGATTATGAACCTGTTCCTTAGCGAAGGAAATAAAATTAATCCATTGATCGGTGCTGCTGGTGTTTCAGCTGTTCCCGATAGTGCCAGAGTTGTACAAACAGAAGGGTTGAAATACGATTCCACTAATCATTTACTAATGCATGCGATGGCACCAAATGTTTCTGGTGTTATTGGATCAGCAGTTGCTGCTGGTGTAATGATGAGTTTTTTAATGTAAAGATACAAGACACAAGAGCCAAGTTTTAGGAATAATTTAATCCTGACTCTTGGTTCATGCTCCTTCTGGTAATATCATTTTTTCTTTATCTTTGATCCCCAAAAAACTATGTTAATTATTGGAATAGCAGGTGGCAGTGGTTCGGGAAAAACAACTGTTGTAAATAAAATAATTCAATCGTTGCCAAAAAACTCAGTTGCTTTGCTTCCGCAGGATGCATATTATTTTGATAATGGACATTTGAGCCAGGAAGAAAAACTGAAAATTAATTTTGACCATCCAAATTCAATAGAGTTTGATTTATTGATTGAAGATATTAATAAATTAAAGTCTGGAGAAACAATCAACCAACCAATATATTCCTATGTAACTTGTGCCAGATCCAAGGATTCAATACCAATTAAACCAAAAAGGGTTGTAATTGTTGAAGGGATTTTAATTCTTACAAACAAGAAATTGCGCGATCTACTAAATATTAAACTTTTTGTTGCAACTGATAGCGATGATCGACTTATGCGAATCATAAGGCGCGATGTTCAGGAGCGGGGTCGAAATTACAATGATGCACTTATTCATTACGAGAAATTTGTTAAGCCAATGCATCAACAATTTATTGAGCCTACAAAACTGTATGCTGACGTAATAATTCCTCAAGGGGGTAAAAACAAAGTTGCTATAGATATGGTTGCCTCCAGAATAAAAATGAACCTTGATGATTCCCAGTTACCAAGTATAAATCCTACAAATTCGTAATTTAAGTTACAAAGGATATCCATTTTCGAGGAAAATCAATCAATCAATCCTTTTCAATTGGTTATAAAACCCCTATGATCAATAATATAGCATGCGTGGCACTCTAGTTGCAGATAACAATCTACACTGAAAAACTTTGGCTATGTTAATAATACTAATAGCTGTGTATTTACTCATAACATTTATACTAACTGTTATGGGTATTGAAAAGCAAACAGAGGGCTTAAAGATTTTTTTCATAAGCCTTTTTTTTACACCTCTTGTGGGATTAGTATATCTCTATGGTAAGAAAAATAAATCTTCACATATTAAATATTACCATTGTCACGAATGCGATTATATATTTCCTGTTAAAATGAGAGACTGTCCCATTTGTATGGAAAATGGAGTAAAGGTGAGGCTTAAAAAGTATGAAAGTCCATATAAACTTTCCGAAAAAATTGGTGAGCTTTCTCTTGCTTAACAAGAATTTCTATTGATAATATAATTACCACCCTCCCATTAAGTTAAGCTTCTTTGATGGGTTTGTAAAATTTATTAGTTTTGCATCATCAATATACATTATGATGACATTTTTCATAGATAAAATTAATATTAAGTTATTTAAGAATATAAAAAAGCGAGATTCTTTTTAACATTTCATTTCTTTGCCATTAATTTCTTGGCAATAAACAACCAATATTTTCCCTTTTAAAACAAAAATTAAGAAATGAAACATCTGATATTTCAAATCAACCTAAGTTGTTTTTAATTATTGGATCGTTCGATATAATATTTGATCATATGAAATTACCAAACGCAGAATCCTATAGAATAAAGATGGTGGAACCAATCCACCGAAGTAATCGTCCCGAACGAGAAGAATGGATCAAAGATGTTAATTTTAACTTGTTTAACTTAAAAAGTAATCAGGTTTATGTTGATTTATTAACCGACTCCGGAACCGGAGCAATGAGCGACAAACAATGGTCGGAAATGATGCTGGGCGACGAGAGTTATGCAGGTGCATCTTCCTACTACAAGTTAAAGAACGCCATTAAAGACATAACAGGGTTTGATTATTTTTTGCCTACACATCAGGGCAGAGCTGCTGAAAATGTACTCTTTTCTACTTTAATTAAGGAAGGGGATATTGTGCCCGGCAATTCTCATTTCGACACTACAAAGGCTCATATTGAATTTAGAAAATCACACGCAGTTGATTGCACTATTGATGAAGCATTTGATACTGTTCTCGACCATCCCTTTAAGGGCAACATTGACCTAAATAAATTAGAGAAGGTACTAATGGATAATCCAAAGGAAAAAATTCCTTTGATAATTGTTACAGTTACCTGCAATTCTTCCGGAGGGCAACCTGTATCGATGAAGAATATGAGGGATGTATCAGCACTAGCTCATAAGTATGATGTACCAGTGTATTATGATTCAGCCAGATTTGCCGAGAATGCATACTTTATTAAGTTGCGCGAAGAAAATTACTTGGATGTAAGTGTACGTAATATTGTTAAGGAAATGTTTTCTTACGCCGATGGAATGACCATGAGTAGTAAAAAAGATGCCATTGTAAATATGGGTGGTTTTATTGGATTTAAACACAAAGATATATTTGATAAAGCCAGTGTTTATAATATTTTATTTGAAGGATACTTAACCTATGGTGGTATGTCGGGTCGCGATATGAATGCTCTTGCCCAAGGATTATATGAGGGTACTGAATTTGATTACCTTAAAACCCGGATAGATCAAGTTGCTCTGTTAGGTCAGATGCTAAAAGATCATGGCATTCCTGTGCAATATCCTTTTGGTGGCCATGCTATTTTTGTTGATGCGAAAAGGTTTCTGCCACATATCCCAAAGGAAGAGTATATTGCTCAAACACTTGCTGTTGAATTGTTTATTGAAGGTGGAGTAAGGGGTGTTGAAATAGGAAGTATAATGGCCGATAGAGATCCTGAAACAGGATTAAACAGATATCCTGATTTGGAATTAATGCGTTTGGCAATTCCACGTAGGACATATACTAACGATCATATGAAATATGTAGCAGCAGCGCTGATAAACGTTTATGAACGTAGGGATCAAATAAAAAAAGGATTCCGAATTACAAAAGAAGCTCCGATACTTCGCCATTTTACAGTTGAGTTAGAAAGGGTTTAATATTTAAAAGTTTCTCTAAATAAGTTATCCATAGTTCAAAACTTTGGATGACTTATAGCATATAACATAACTTCTATGAATCCCGATAAAAAACAAAAAAGATACCAACGGTTGTTTACCCAAATAAGCGACCTGATCAATAAGAGCAGTAATAATTCATTATCTAATATGTCTACAATAGTTGCTGTATTGCATCATAAAATGGAATATTTTTTTTGGACAGGGTTCTATTTACTGCAAGATGGAAAACTACAGGTTGGGCCCTATCAGGGATCGCTGGCATGCATTAATCTTGCTAAAGATAAGGGAGTATGTTGGGCGGCCATTAATCAGAAAAAAACCCTTGTTGTACCAAATGTATGCGATTTCCCGGATCATATAGCATGCGACTCAAGGTCAGCTTCAGAAATAGTAATACCAATAATAAATTCTGAGAATGAGATAATTGGGGTTATGGATGTTGATAGCAGCGAATTAAATAGTTTTGATGAGATTGATGCTCAGTGGCTGGAAAAAATTGTTGGCCTTATATAATGCAATCAATTAAAGTATAGCAGTTATTTCTATTTTTGCAGACTAATAAACTAAATCAATGCTTGTTACAATTGTATTCCTGATACTCATTTTCCTTTCAATTCAGGTACTTCCGGTTGCAATAGGAATTAATGTGAATGGAAAACCACTAAAAGCAATATTATTGATTATAGTATTGTCAACTGTTCAACTCTTAACATATTGGTTAGGCTTGAAACTAGGCAGTACATTTATGTACCTAATGGAAGGTTTTAAAACTGTTGTTGTTTTTCTTGGATTTGTTTTAATAGGGATTAGAATGCTAATGGAAGTTTTTAATATCCGTAAAGGAGAAAGAACATATTCAATCGATAGTATTGGCCATGTTGCTCTTGCATCTTTTGCTCAAGGTATTAATTCTTTTTTGGTTGGCTTGATGTATTATTATATATTAATTAACGAACGTGACACCTTGGTTACATTGTTTGCTGCAACAATAGTAATATCAATAATAGGAATAACTATGAAACCCGGAAAGTTAACCCTAGCATTTGCTTCGTTACTTTATTCACTCGGGGGGTTGGTTATGTTATTTGCAGCAGTTTACTTTTCTTTTTTTTATTTGTAACAAAACAACAAAATGTTTAAGAATCAATCTATAATCATACTTCTTACCATATTTGGGTTAACGTTTAATCCTCTATTTGCACAGATTCCTACAGGATATTATGATAATGCTCAAGGACTAACAGGTGAGCAGCTGAGAGAGGCATTACATAATATTATTGATAATCATGAAGAGTTTTCGTACAATGATTTGAGAGATTTTATCTTGAAAAACACAGATGAAGACCCTAATAATAGTAATAATGTAATTTTACTTTATAGTGGCCGTTCACAAGATAAAAATACATTTGGAGGTGATCCAAACGAATGGAACCGAGAGCATGTTTGGGCTAAATCGCATGGTGATTTTGGAAATAACCCACCAGCTGGTACTGATGCGCATCATATTCGACCAACAGATGTTTCTGTGAACGGTGCAAGGGGAAATCTTGACTTTGATGTTGGAGGAAGTCCTGTTGCTGAAGCACCGGGTTGTTTTAAGGATGGAGATTCATTTGAGCCCCGTGATGCTGTGAAAGGTGATGTAGCACGTATGATATTTTATATGGCAACACGTTACGATGGTGGAGATGGAGTACCGGATCTTATAGTTGTTGATGCTGTAAATACTTCGCCAAATCCACAACATGGTAAACTATCACAGCTTATTCTGTGGAATTCATTGGATCCCCCTGATGATTTTGAAAAGAACAGAAACGATGTAATTTATTATCAATATCAAAACAATAGAAATCCATTTATTGATCACCCTGAATATGTTGATGCAATATGGGGCGATCCGAGTAATATAAATTTCACCACCTCACTAAATGTTGCTGTGTTTCCAAATCCGGCATCAGACGTACTAAAGGTTTCTATCAATAAATCAAATACCGCTAATTATAATATTTTCTCCGTTTTTGGTTATCCTGTATCTGAAGGAATGCTGCCAAATACTGTATCAGAAATTGATATTTCAAATCTTCAAAGTGGGATTTATATACTATTGATAACTGATGTTTCAACTCTAACAACTACTAGAACTACATTTATTAAAACCACAAACTGATGAACCAGCCAAATATTCGTATTACAAAAGAGTTTAAGTTTGAAATGGCTCATGCTCTACTTGGGTATGATGGACCATGCAAGAATATTCACGGGCATTCGTATGAACTTAATGTCACTATTATAGGCAAACCACTCGATGATTTTAACAATCCAAAGCTGGGCATGGTTATGGACTTTGGTGATTTGAAGCAAATTGTTCGATCCACTGTGGTTGATATATTTGATCATTCACTTGTGCTTAATAGTAAAATGCCACAAGCATTAATTGATAGCTTAAGTGCTAATTTTGAAAAAATTATACTACTTGATTATCAGCCTACAAGTGAGCTAATGATTGCCGATTTTGCACATAGAATTGCAGAAAAACTACCCGCTCACGTTGAATTGAAATATCTATTATTAAGAGAAACTGTTACTTCTTTTGCCGAATGGTATGCATCTGATAATCAGCTACAGAAATAGGACATAATAGCTCACAATTTCATCTTCTTTCATCGTACATTTTTGATACTTAAGGGATAATACCCATAATGTGGTATTGTAGCCAATGAAGTAGCCAATTATTTTTGTTTCAAAATTAAATCTCATTGAAATGAAAGTAATAAAACACAATACACTTCTAATTATACTAGTAATATGCAGTATTAGCTCATTCTCACAAAATAGCAATATTGAAACCAATGGAGCCTCAAAACTATTGGCAAGTAACAAAAACCTAACCTTTGGGGGTTATGGGCAAATCGATTATAATCAACCAATTGGAGGTAATAGTATACAAAATGGAACACTTGATGTTCACCGTTTAGTACTACTATTTGGATATAGATTTAACGATAGGCTAAATTTTGTGTCGGAAATTGAAGTTGAGCATGTTAAGGAAGTATATATTGAACAAGCATTTTTGAATTACAGTTTCAATACATACTTTAATATTCGGGGTGGTTTAATGCTAGTTCCAATGGGAATAATAAATGAATATCATGAACCAACCACCTTCAACGGAGTTGAGCGTCCATTAATCGATAAGTATATTGCACCAACAACCTGGCGTGAAATAGGTATTGGAATTACAGGGACAATTCCCGAATTATCCATAAAGTACCAGTCATATATTATGAATGGATTTAGCAGTTATAATGGAAATGCCCAACTTTCAGGAAGCAATGGCATGAGGAGTGGCCGACAAAAAGGAGCTGAATCATATATCAGAACTCCTGTCTCTGCAAGCAGAATAGAATATTTTGGGATTCTTGGTCTTAATTTGGGTCTATCGGCTTATTTGGGTAAAACGCAATCGTCGTTATTTAAAAACATTGATAGAGATGATAACTTAACTTTGGCAGAAGCAGACTCTTCAATAGTTAATATGACAATGTTTGGACTTGATGCACGCTATCAAAATAGAGGTGTTCAATTTAGAGTTCAAACTTATTACACGAGATTATCAAATACTTTGCAATATAATTACTTCACACAATCGGGTGGCATACCAAATAATGTAGGCAATACTATCTATGGTTATTATGCTGAAATTGGTTACAATGTATTTCAGGAATTGCCAAAAATCAAAACTGATCTTACGGTATTTGTAAGATATTCAGAATACGACACTCAAAATACTGTTGTGGATGGGCTTACGAAAAATCCTGATTACACAAAACAAGTTTTAACCACAGGTTTGGGTTGGAAACCTCTGTCATCAGTTGCAATAAAGGCCGACCTCCAATTACTTAAAGCAAAGCAAGATAATAATTACAATAAAGTATTTAATGCAGGTATAGCTGTGTGGTTCTAGAATTTTAAAATGATTAAAAAAACCATATTCATATTTTTCCTTACCGTTTCCTGGTTTGTAATTATCGGGCTAAAATCCAGTGGCGAGTTAAAGCTGCCATCTGATAAAATAAACAAAACCATTAGGAAACGGTTGGGAGATTTTTCATTTGATTTAATTTCTGTTGATTCGGAGTCTGTTATTTATCCAACATTGTTATACAGAATTGTGGCTGATAATAGTACTTCGGGTTATGTATATGTTAGTAGATTGAACAGCTGTAGAGCAGGAGGCTGTGATGCTAACCCAATGATGCAGAATGCCGAATTTGAATACTTTGATTATTTCTTTGTAACAGATAGTACGGGTAAAATTATAAATGTAAAAATATTCAACTACCAGGCCACTCACGGACATCAGGTCATGAGCCGAGGCTGGTTAAAACAATTTATTGGATTCCAAGGCTATCAATCTCTTAATTACGGAACAGATATTCAGGCTGTAAGCGGTGCTACTATTTCTGCTAAAGCTATAATTGGAGATATTCAGGATGCAGAAAAGTTAATATTAGGTTTTATTAATAGATAGATAAGGGTTCAAACTACCTATTTCTAATTTTCGTAATTTCACGCCAAAGTCATTAACTATGAGCTGGAAAAATGAAGTTGAAATAAAGCTTACTGAATATTTGGGCAGGAAAACTATAGTATATAGTTATACAAATGTTGGTGGAGGCTCAATAAATGAAACCTACAAGATTAGTACCAGCGAAGGTTTGTTTTTTGTTAAAAAAAACTCAGCATCCAGTTTTCCTCAAATGTTTGAAAAAGAAGCTTTAGGAATCAAAACACTTGGCGCATCAAAAGAAATAATTGTTCCTGAGATAATTGGAACTGGTGAAATTGATAATATAGCTTTTCTTATATTGAAGTATATAAAATCGGGAATAATTATGTCCTCATTTTGGGATGATTTTGGCACACAATTAGCAAACTTACATAGGCATACAGCTAACAAATTTGGTCTTGCTCACGATAATTATATTGGCTCACTTCATCAAATAAACAAACAACATAGTACTTGGAGTGATTTTTTTAGAGAAGAAAGATTGGAATACCAAATTAAGCTGGCACGTGATAAAGGAGAAATGGGAAAAGACACCGTAATCGCCTTTGAACGATTCTATAAGCACCTTGATAATATATTCCCCATTGAACCACCCGCTTTATTACATGGTGATTTATGGAGTGGAAACTTTATGGTAAATGAAAACGGGCAACCGGTTATAATTGATCCCGCAGTTTACTACGGCCATCGTGAAATGGACTTAGGCATGTCACAATTATTTGGTGGATTCGACAACCAGTTTTATATCAGTTACAACGATCATTTTCCATTACAACAGGGCTGGGAAGAAAGACTACAATACTGTAATCTTTATCCACTGTTGGTACATGTTAACCTTTTTGGTGAATCCTACCTTCAGTCGGTTAAAACTATCCTTAAGAAGTTTTAGAAATTACTTCACAATAATTGCTTCTTCCATAATAA
>CALDOI010000071.1 GCA_937912115.1 uncultured Bacteroidota bacterium
GTGATATATTCATCAAAACCTTCATTTAGCATAACCTCCCTATTGCCAGTAATAGCATATGCAGTTTGAGCTATAAATGGAATTTCCTTATAAACCGGCCATCTCTTACGAATTTCCTTCATTAGGGCTATACCGTCCCATTGTCCTGGCAAATTTATATCCATTAATACTAGTTCGTAATTGGAGGTATCGAGTTTCTTCTCGATACTAGCCAGTGTATTTTTACCATCCTTTGTTATTTCCAATTGCTTTGCAGTTTTTAACAATTTTCTATAAAGAATCTGGTTCATAGTGTCGTCTTCAACAACAAGCACTGATAAAGTATCCCAAGGTGCCAATTCTTTTGTAATAACAGGTTGTGGCTTATTAATCTCTTCAACTACTTGCTCTTCACTCCCAGTCTCAATATTTATTAATGGTAAGTTTAATATTAATGTTGTACCAATTCCTTTTTCTGATTCTATCATTATTTCACCATCAAGTTTATTGGCCATTTTTTTGGCGAGGGGCAGTCCCAATCCGGCTCCCTGATAGGAGGTTGAATAACCCAGGCTTTCTTGTCGGTATGGTTCAAAAACCTGATGGATATATGCTTTATCAATGCCAATACCGGTATCTTTAATATAAATGTTGACAACGCTTTCGTTATAATCGTGGCTGATTTTAATAAACCCCTTTTCAGTAAACTTAATTGCGTTATCAAGTATTAATGACAATATTTTTGTGAAAATCTGGCTATCAGTTTGGATTTCGGGAATTTCTTTTGAATCATAAATTAATTTTAATCCCTTTAAGTTTGCTTCAGTGGTATATTTATCTACAAGGTTCTGTATTAATTCGTTTACACTCAGTTTTTTTAAATCCAATTTCATATTATTGGAATTTAATCGACTAATATCGAGTATATTATTTAGGAGAGAAACAAGACTCATTCCACTTTCGGTAATACTACTGGCAAACTCAAATAATAAATCTTCTTCTTCAATGGCTAGCTGGGTTTCAAGTATTTCTGCAAAACCAAGAATACCGCTTAATGGGGTTCGGATTTCGTGACTGATTTTAGACAAAAACATATCTTTGAGATAATTTACCCGATCTAACTTTTTCTGTGAATTGGATATTGATATCTGGTTAACCTTATTGTTATTTATTTCTTTATCAATTTCTTCTAACCTTTCTTTTGTTTTTAATTCAACACTTTCTTTTAAATTACTGGTTCGCCTTTCAAAGGCCTCAATTTCAGCTTTACATTTATCTATTATAACCCTATGAATTTCAGCTCGTTTTTTTATTTTTAAAAGCATGAAAACAATTACAACAATTAAAACAAATATAGCACCAACAAAAAAAATAGTATTTGGAGAATCATCATTATCAACCAGGTTATTATTTGAAAATCCCAGGTAGAATGATTCTAATTCATTTGCATTTTGGTAAGCTATTGAATCGGTTAAAAATATGTTTTCTTTCAAATGATAAATTGCTAAGCTGGTATCACCAATAGAGTAGTAGTACTCACTTAACTGCATATGAGCCCCTGATTTCAGGTTTATTAACGATTCATTATTTGCAATTTCCAGGGCATTATTAAGATGGAGTTCTGCTTCTGTATAATTACCAGAACTTATCTTTAATTTAGCAAGGTTTAGATAATTAATGGCCAATAGTTTATTAAAACTATTATTTAGGGAAATATCAATTGCATCTAAATAATTTATTAAAGCGGCGCTAATATCTCCTGATAGCATGTATGATTCACCAATTTGTGTATGACAAAATGCAATTCCCAGACTGTCATTTAATAAGGAATAATCAGCCAAAGCTGAATTAATGAAAATGAGTGATTTTTTGAATTGATCATCGTTTTGATAAGTAATTCCTATCTCAAGAAGTATATCAGCTGTACTAGCTTTGTTATTTGATTCTTCGAAGTATGAGAGTGCTTTCTTAAGGTTTTCCAAACTCTCAATAAACATATTATTTTTTGATTGAACTACACCTTTTTGATAATTACATCTGGCAATTAATTCTTTATCATCAATTTCAAGTGCAATGTTTTGAGCCAGATTAACTGCTTCTAAACTAAAAGCTAAGTCAATTGATTCAAGTTTTTTGGAAGTATTAAGTAATGACTCAACTTTATTTAGGTTATCATAAGTACTGTCGGAACTGAAAAAGTTAATATTGTCAGGCACATTGCTAGTTACCATATTAACAATGATGATTGTAAATATAAAAAACAAGCTGGTTTTGGTAATTATCAATCGCATTTTTGAGATTATCATTTCTCTTTATGTCCAATAAATAGATTCTCTTTTTGATTTAGGGCAAAATTGCTCAACTTCACATCAATATCAGCATCGTTAAAGGCATTGTACATTTCAACTCTGAACCCAGCTTTTTCTAACCTTGTTACATAATCTTTTCCATAAATCCTTACATGGTCAAACTGCCCAAAATGCTTTTCACGCATTGCTTCACTGGTAATAGTAATGTCTTCGTAAGTACTATTAATTTTGTACGATATTGGAACCTGTAGTATGGCTAAGCCTCCTTTAATAAGTACTCTGTAGATTTCTGACATAGCCTTGTAATCCTCAATAATATGCTCAAGCACATGATTACATATTACCATATCGAATTCTTCATCTTTATATGGTATTTGCAACAAATCGACCGCATCAATATTTTGATGAAAATATATACCTTCAGAATACTTTGTTCCCGTTAGATATACTAAATTTTTTCTTTTCTTTAAAAACTTATACAATGAAGGCTCGGGAGCAATGTGTAGGATTTTTAGCTTCTTATTAAAAATATCAACTTTATTTTTTAGATATAGAAAAATTAACCGGTCACGATCAGTACTTTGACAGTACGGACAAACCGTATTTTTTCTACGGCCTGCACCGATTATTTCCTTTTCCTTAATAACTTCAAGATCAAATCCACCTGTTAGAAGTTTTCGAAAATGAGAACCGCAAACAGGACAATAATAGGCATCACCCATATAGTAATATTTGCGAAATGTTAAAACGATTTTCTTTATAAATCGCGCAACTTCTTCAGGTAATAGCTTTTTTAATACTTTATTCATCTTGATTATTTTACAACTATAATCGGTCTGTTTATCGAATGCTTATCAAATGTTAAATTTAGTATATATTTTCCGGTTTTAACCTGATTTAAACTAATAATCAATTCGTTGTTATTAATACTGCTATTTAAAAATGCGTCAGTATAAATTATTTTTCCCTCCAGGGATAAAATAGAAACAGCCTTTATATTTTTTAATTGTGAGTTAACAGGTACACAAATATAATCTTTTGCCGGAATAGGGTAAGGAATTCCTATTAATTCGTCGTTTTCGTTAATGGCAGCATAAGGGTCATGACACTCATAAGCACCGGCATCAAAATAAGTGTGAAATGGCCGGAACCTATCCTCAATATCAAAAATAATTCCTTCGTTTGTTAATGAAGTCCCATAGTTTACAGCAGGTGAATCAGGTTTAAGATCGAAATCATTACTGTTATAATTCACAAACTTTGGAGTTGAATTATCCGGAGCATTATAGTTATTGCTAATTTCAACTTTTTGAGGATCAGAGGATATATTTAAATATGCTGAGTTTGGATTATATTGTAGTTGACCTGGATCGGTAATTAAATTGTTTTTGATATAACCCATTGTTGCATCATTGTTAGCATACTTAATTCCAGATGATTTAGGGCTGATTATGGTATTATTATACAGCTTAAACGTAGCCCCAGGATCTGTTACTAACTCTCCAATATAAATCCCGTGTTTAAATAAATTTTCATCATCAGGTTTAAATGTTCTGCCTGCTCTAACAATTAAGTTGTTAAATATTTTCATATCACCCAATCCAAATATGTCAATTCCATCTCCTTTGCCATCATAAATTTGATTATTATAACAATCGCATTTAGCACCACCTCCAATTAGTATCCCCGACATCTGATAAGGTTCTTCCTCATATGAATCATAACGGATAATATTATTGTAGATTTTACAGTCAACCGGTGCTGAACTTACCTGAATTCCATCCCATCCCGTATTTTCAACTATATTATTATATATTTCTACACCTTCAATAATATGAGGAAGCACCACAATATCGTCGCATTCATAAATTGTTTGGCCTGTATATTTTGAACTTCCAATATAAAAACCTTCATCCGCAATATCATGCAAATAACAATCATGAATTTTTAGATCGTACATTGTGAATTTATCTCGGGTTATAAGATCATCACAATCACCCTGATAAGGTTCGGTTTTGGCATATATGCCACCGATTAAAGTGTACGAAATTTCCACATTTTCTATTTCGATATTGGTCGACATATTATCAACTGACATGCCAGCACCGCCACCAACTCTTTTTATCTGAATGCCATAAACCGTTCCATTATCTCCTGTGCCACTAAAAATAACATGTTTACAATTGTCGAATTTAACACCATAAAAATGATCAGTATTAATAACAACTGGGCCATCTTTATTAATTATTGTAATTGGCTGTGCTTCCGTTCCTTGAATATCAATTAAACGGAGGAAATCTTTATTGCCGGCAAGAAGGCATACTACATCGCCGGGATTAATATCAGAACCATTTACATCTACAACATCACTGGCAATTTCAATATCGCAATTAATTTGTGATATTCCGTAATTGGTTAAAAACAAAAAAAGTATTGATGTTGAGAGAAGCAGTATTAGTTTTTTCATGATCCGCGTTTTGCTCGCTCCCAGTTAACACTTTGCTGTCCTTTTAGATACCTTCTGAAACCAAGAAAAACTGCATAATTCATAACGAAGAAATAATACGGTATAAAAAGTAGTTTTATTTTGATTTTCTTATTTTCAAAATACCAGCCTAACATAGAGGCAGCATAGAAAACAACCTGAGCGTAAAATAATAATGTATAAATATTTGTAAAATTGTCGAAACCATAATGCAATGCTAAAAAGATGTTGGCAATAAATATTAATGGCAGTGCTATTGGAGCGAGTGTCCACCGGAGTACGCGGTGCGAAATATACTGAAAACTAAGTGTGCCATATTTAAATGGGTTTAATAGTGGACTTAATCTGACTATTGATTGAATACCACCTGCGGCAATCCGTATTTTTCTTTTAAGTTCTTCCTTAACGTTAGCCGAGGCACTTTCGATGGCATATGCTTCCGGGTCATATTGAATAGTATAACCTTGCATGGCAATTCGCAGTGATACGATGAAATCGTCGAGGAGTGTGTCCTTTTCAACTTCCTGAAAGAGGTCGGTACGAACTGCAAAAAGTTCACCGGCAGCACCAACTACTGAATAAAGTTCAGCATCCCATTTTTTAAGTGTTGATTCGTATTTCCAATAAATACCTTCGCTACCAACAGCCGAATCAGAATCTTTACTGTAGATTCTTTTTTCGCCTGAAACACAACCAACTTTTGGATCCTTGAACATATTTACAATACGCTGAACGGATTCTTTCCCTAGCATAGTGTTTCCATCAGAGAAAATTGTAATTGGTGTTTTTACAAATTTAACACCCCTGTTCATGGCACCAATTTTACCACCTCGAGCATCTTCATGGTACACATCTACACCCTTATCTTTATATTTTTTTAGCATATCCTGAGTGCCATCGTTGGATCCGTCGGTTACCCAAACCTGATGAACTTTTTCCTTTGGGTACTCCATTTCAAATGAATTTGCTACCTTGGCATCAACATAATCCTTTTCATTATACGCAGCCACAAACAATGTAACATCCGGCTCATAATCTTCATCTATGTCTTTCTTTTTCTTGCAAAACAATCGCTTTAATCTTACCAGAAAAAAGAGGAGTAAACCATAACCTACATAGGCATAAAAAACAATAAATAGTAGTACCCAAAATGTGATCTCTAGAAAATTCATAATTATATTATTTAATTTTTAGTGCAGCCATATTTAATTCATCTACCTCAATAAATTCAAACTCAGCTAAACTGGATAACAGCTCCTTAAGCGAATCGACTCCACTATGGATTGTTTCAATAATAACAAGTAGGTTTTCGTGATTTTTAATAAAATTTGTTGCGCCGATCAGTACATCCGGTTCCATTCCTTCAACATCGATTTTCATGAAAACTTTGTCTCCAGAACCAATATTTAATTCCTTAAATATATCATCAAAACGAACTATTTCAATGTCTTCAAACTCAGGGTTTTCTATTATTTCAGCAATGTTTGTATATTCAGTAAGATGTGATGCTCCGGTATTTACTAAATCGAGTGTGAAATTTGCACTTGTATTTTCCTTGCCCAATGCTAAAGGAAATGTAACCACTAGATCATTATAATTATTAAGATCGACATTAGTAACAAGGGCATCATAGTTCGACTTAACAGGCTCAAAAGCAAAAACTTTTAATCCTTCTATGGCAGGTATAATTGAATATGTGCCAATATTTGCACCTACATCTAGAAATACATTGTAATCGTTTAAGTGTTGATAAACGAATCTTTTTACATTCCACTCATATGCATAGTTTGCAAATTGAAAATCAAGTGTGCCTTTGCGCACAATAAATTTCCCTAAGCTACTTTTATAGTGTCGAGTTTTACGAGTTGTTTTACCAGTTAGTACATATCGAATTGATGACAATATGTACCTATATTCCCCATGTTTTACAAAGTCTTTGGTATATTGTATAAATGTTTTTATTTTTCCCATTAGGTTATTCGCAGTTTATTTATTAAAAAATTAAGTATTTAAATAGTTATTAAATTTGATGGATTCTTTGTTAATTATTTGGTTATAAGCACACAATATATTGTTATTTTGAAATACGCTCCCATTTTTTACTATCTTGGTTATACTGTTTTAGTATCCGACCGGGATTACCTCCTACTATGGAATAAGGAGGAACATCCTTTACAACAACGCAACCAGCCGCTACAATTGAATGTTTACCCACTGTAACTCCTGCTGTAATAACAGCATTTGCACCTATCCATGCTTCATCTTCAATATAAATTGTAGCAGTAGTTACTTGCTGATCCATAATAGGCATACTTATATCTTCATAACCATGGTTAAGACCGGAAGCAACTATGTTTTGTGCAAAAATCACATTGTTACCAATGGTTACAGGCCCTATTAAGGTATTGCTTAAGCCAATCCTTACTCTATTACCTATAATTATATCCCCTACACCGTTGTTGATGGTTGAGAAGTCTTCTATGGTTGAGTCATCTCCAAGCATAAAGTTGTTATATGGCATAACATCAAGCCTGACTCTTCTCCTTATCAAGGATCTTTTTCCTCTTTTATGCTTAAATGGATTTACAAATATCTTTATCCATCTGCGGGGTCTGGCCTGATTTTTTGGAGTCATCATCCAAATCACTAATTTTTTTAGTTTTGGATTAGATTTTATTTTTTCTTTCAATCCCATAATTTCAATTATTAGTACCATCTATGGCATCATAAATAGCCTTAACATTATTCTCCCATGTGTGAGTTCGTGCATATGCTATCCGTGATAATGATTTTTCTTCATTATCTTCTGCTAAGGCTAAAGATATTAGCTCAACATATCCTTCCTTATTTCGTGCAAGATATGTAAAATCTTTAAATGCTTTCATTGTTTCGGTTAATGTGGCTACTACTGGTTTGCCCATGGCCAGATATTCATCAATCTTACGTGGATAGTTACCTATGGTTAGTTCGTTGAGAACCTGTGGATTTAGGGCAACATCAAAAGCACTTAAATACTTTGGTAATTCCTTTTCATTTTTTGAACCAAGGAAATGAACATTTTTGATATTGTGAAGGTTACTTTTTTCGAAAACCTCATCCTCTGGTCCAACCAGAACAACATTCCAGCCAGGTTCACTTAATGCAATGTGTTCTAATATCTCAATGCTAAGCCTTGAGCTTTTCAGGGCTCCAATATACCCTATAATCGGTGATTTAATATTGGCAATATCCTCTGGGACTTCAGTTATGAGTTCCTTGTTATAAAGAGATACATCGCAGCCTTGACCCACATAAACAGCGTTTGAGTTGTTCTTTTTAGCAATATCATTTAAATACATTGAGTTTGAAACAATCAAATCTGATTTTTTCATTAACTGGTCTTCATAATAGGCGCCATTCTTTTTAAAGAAAATGGTTTCTCTCATATTATCACGTGTGTAATATATGGTTAGAGACGGTTTCAAAAGTTCTTTAAAGTGGAGACCACGGTAAAAGTCACTATCGTTGAAAATAATATAGTCTTTAAAACCAAGTTCTTTAATTGCCTTGTTTATCTGTTTAGCATATCTTTTATTGTTTATTTTATTCAAATATGAAAATAGGGGACGGTAGTGAACTTTGCTGATGGATTCAAGAACTGTGCGTGGATTAAGATTCCACATATTATTATTAACCTTTACCAGATCAGGTTGTTTGCCGGCAAGTACTTCTCTCCTTTTTTTTATAAGAGGGTTTGATCCGGCTCTATATGAAGTGAGCCTGTCGATTGGATAGTTGACATAAAGAACCCTGTTATCCTTTGCAAATACTTCAGCAATATTAATGCAATTGCTACCAATTATTGAATCTAAGCTTTGTAGACCATGAACTATTATATCTCTACCTTTCATAATTCTGGAAATTTAAATAAACAGTTTTAGTTATTTTTCAACCTCTTCAATGTAATGATATATTTTGTTTACGAATGTTTCCCAAGAATGTTCACTAGCAATTTCTATACGTCGCTTTTGACGTACTGGTGAATCCTCCAATAAAGCTTTTTCAATTAATGTCACATAGTCCTCTTTTGTACTTGCCAGATAGGTGCATTCACTAAAATAATACTCCATGAATGATGTCCTAGTTGCTACTACAGGTTTGCCCATTGCAAGGTATTCATCAATTTTCAAAGGATAATTTAAATCTGTTATTTCATTTACAATTTGTGGATTAAGGGTTATATCCATACCTACCAGATAGGATGGAAGTGATTCAGGTTTTTTTGCTCCCAGAAAATATACATTATCTAATTCATCAAGTTTGCTTTTTTCAAATCCTTCCTGCTGTGGACCAATAAGTACCAAACTCCAATCGGGTCGTTGTTCAGCAATATAATAGAGTTCATTAATATCCAAGCGAATTGTAGTAAGGGCACCAATATACCCAATTATTGGTTTTTTGATACTTTTAATGTCATCAGGAACTATCAATTTGCCGTTTTTATCGCTATATAGTTTAACATCGCAACCTTGTCCAATAAAATATGATTTAGGGTTAAATTTTCTCGCAAAGTCCTCAAAGGCGTTAGAGTTTGTAACAACAAAATCAGCTTTTTCAATTAATAAAGGCTGAAGTTTAGTACCATGTTTTTTGTGGTAGCTAACCGATGTTACAGCATCTCTTAATAAATAAAAAAAAATATCAGGTTTCAGATATTCTTTAAGGTAGAAACCCGTAATCATTTCGGTGTCACCAAAAAGAATGATGTTTTTAAATCCCAGCCTTTCAATTGCATCCTTAATCCGATTGGCATATTTCTTCTCATTTCGTTTGTGTAAAATAGAAAAAATAGCTTCAGAGTTAATCCAGTTAATAGATTCCGCAATCATTTTAGGATAGAATACCCAAAGGTTGTTATATTCCTGAACAAGATCTTCTTCTTCGCAATGAAGGATTCTTAGTCGCTTTTGAACAAATGGGAGATTCTTATTAAATATTGCTCTTTTTCTTTTTAAAGGTTGATTTACAAATAGAACCCTGTTATTTTTAGCCATTTCGATTGCCGTATTGCGGGTAATCGTAGATGTGAATTTATCCCATCTCTGTAGGCCAAAAATTACAATATCTCTATTTTTCACCATATCATTATTTTTTTAACAACCAATTTTCAAAAAAGAATGAATTCAATAATTATTTTTCTATAAGTTCTATTTGATCATAAATTTTATTTACAAAGTTTTCCCACGTGTGGCCTGATGCGCATTCAATGCGTTCGGCTCTTAACGCTGGGCTATCTTCTTTTAATGCTTTTTCAATTTCAATAATATAATCTTCTTTTGTAACGGGCAGATATGTATGATCCTTAAAATAGGCCATAAATGTTGTTTTAGTTGCTACCGTAGGTTTGCCCATTGCTAAGTATTCGTCTATTTTAAGTGGGTAATTGATATCAGTAATTTTGTTTACTTTTTGTGGGTTGAGAGCAACATCAAATCCTTTTATATAAGCTGCAAGTTCGTCCGGGTTTTTGCGTCCTAAGAAATAAACATTAGATAAGCTATGGAGTTTAGAATTCTTAAAGTCATCATCTTCAGGGCCTACAAGAACAAGGCTGTAATTTGGAAGCTGTTCAGCAATATGAACTAGTACTTCAATATCGAGTCGTATTGTTGTTAAGAACCCAACATATCCAATTATAGGTTTTTTAATGTCTATTAGGTCTTTGGGAACCTTAAGGCTGCCATCTTGATCGCTGTACATCGTTAAATCACAACCCTGACCGATCATATGTGAATTTGGATTTGTTTGCCTGCAATAGTTTGCAAAGAAATCAGAATTAGCAACAGCTACATCTGCTTTTTTGATAATTTGAGGTTGGAGTCGTGTTCCATGCCGTTTATGATAATCAACCAATATAACTGCATCACGTAATAAATAAACAAAAACTGATGGCTTTAGTAGTTCTTTAAAATAATAACCGGTAATCATCGAGTTATCGTTAAATAATATGTAATCTTTGAAGTTTAGTTTTTTAACACTTTTGAGAATTTCTCGTGCATACCTCTTATCATTAATTTTATTGACAAAATTGAATATCTTGGGTGATTTTATCCAGTTTATTGATTCAATAACCGTTTTGGGATAGAGAACCCACAAATTATCATTCACTTTTACAAGATCTTCTTCCTCTCCTTTATTAATTCTAATTCGTTTTTGAATTGCTGGATCATTCTTATGAAATATGGCTGAACTTCTTTGCATTGGGGTATTAACAAATAGTATCCTATTGTTTTTTGACATTTCCATTGCAGTATATTTGCATGTACTAGCGATATTAATATCCCATGCCTGTAATCCGTAAACTATTATATCTCTGTTCTTTATCATTTTATTGACTATTTAGTGAGATTGTGTTTTTTGTAAACTTCTTTATAGAGGTTGAGTACATCGATTGCCATATTCTTCCAGGAGAACTTTTGCGATTGGTTGTAGCCCTTTTCTATTAATTCTTCACGAAGTTTTTTATTACTAAGCAGATCAATTATTCCTTGGGTGATTTCTTCGGGTTTATAAGGGTCAACAATATATGCTGCATTACCTGAAACCTCTGGCATTGAAGATGTATTAGAGGTTATAACCGGAACTTTGCAACGCATTGCTTCAAGCATTGGGATTCCAAAACTTTCGCGTAATGATGGATAAAGGAAAACTTTACACATATTATAGATGGCTGGTAAATCAGTATTTACAACATAGCCGGTAAGTATTATTCTATTTATTAACTTCTTATCACCAATGTCAGATAGAATTTTTTCAAGCTCCGATCTTTCATAATCAAGCATTACCAAATACATATCGTCACCGGTCTTTTTCAGGTAATCCGAAAAGGCTTTTAGTGTTCCGGGAGTATTTTTCTTTGGATCGGTATTCCCGAGGAAAAACAAGAAATTATCAGGAAGGTTATACAGTTGTTTTACTCGATCTAATTCTTTTTTATCGTCTATTTTTCTGAAGTGTTCAGTTACACCATTATATATGGCAACAAGTCGATCGTTAGTTTCAGGTATATTGAAGAATTCGCCAATCCTTTTTTTCTCAAATTTAGAAACTGTAATAATTTTATCACTTATTTTAACCACCTTTGGAACATTCCAACGACGGTACATATTTCCCATTTTCTGATACCAGGTTCCCCCTTTTTTGAAAATGCTAATACTTTCCATGTAAATGATGTCGTGAAGAGTAGTAACTAATGGCATTCCAGGTGATACTGGTGCAGTGTTACTTGTACAGTGAAGAATGTCGCAACCTTCTGCTTTGGCAGCTTTTGGTAAGGCAAATTGTTCCCAGGTAGGATAGGGGCCACCTCCTAACTCAACTATTTTAAAATTGGATGTTGATTTTAAAGTAGTTTTGTCTTCATCAGGTTTCACAAATACAACATACTCATTTTCATGATCCAGCTTTTGTAACTCGTTAATGAGTTCCAATGCTACCATGTCCATGCCATGTTTTTTTGTTCTAAATAGTCTTTGACCTTCTATTGCTATTTTCATAATATTATATTTTTATAATAGAAATTATGTGCCATGTTCTGTATGAATGAATTTTTTATTTGCACCACGAATTTTTAGTAATGACAGAGTCATTAAAAAGAAAGCTTTTGGCAGAGTAAGTATAGCTTTTAATGTATTTAAATTGTAAAATTTTAAAGGTGTGGTGAAGAAGAATGCTAGGATACATATGGCCAATACTGCGAACCATATATTTACCCATATGATTGGGTTTAATAAAAGAGACAGTATATTAATTAGAATTAATAAGCCTAGTAGCATTACACGAGGTGGTTGAATAAATTGAATGGCCTTGTCAAAATAATCTACATTGCCATGTAATATCAAATGCTTTAGCGAGTTCATAAAATCCATACTGAAATAATGAAGTTGTGCAGAAAGCCACCTTCTCCTTTGGTTGGAAAAAACTTCTGCTTTCTGAACCTTTTCGTCAAAAACAATAGCATCATTAAGGAATTCAATTCTGATTCCTTCCTTCAACATCTGCAATTCGATTTCCTTATCGAAACCTCCAATTGCTTTAATTTTCTTCATCATTGTTTTAAAGTATGTATAATCCATGGCCATTCCAGAGCCAATTAATGCTGCCGACAGACCCAAATTTCTGTGCCCTTTCCTGAAAATCATATTGTTTACTTCTTCACTAACAGCATCAAGGATTGCAAAAGGAGTATTGTAGTTTTTTGCTACCCTATGTCCCTGAACAGCTATGAAATTATTATCAAATGCATCATTTATCTTTGTAATAAAGCTCGACTCCATCAAATTGTCAGCATCAAGTACTATGGCAACATCATACACATCTGGTAATTGACCCATTGCCACATTTAAGGCTTTTGATTTAGTACTTAAATCAAATGACACCTCAATTACCTTTATTGGTAATTTCCGTAAAGTATCCAATGTCTCCTGTTTGAACGAATCGGCAATAACAACCACATCATACAGTTCGGTAGGATAATCTTGTTTTAGTGCGTCTTCAGCTACTTCAATTATTACATTATCTTCCTTATAACCTGGAATAAGTACGGCATATTTTCTGTTTATCGAAGATATAGCCTTTTTCTTCCTGGATGGGAACATACTGGCAAAACCAAAAATGAATATATAAAATGAAGCAAACCCCAGATAGATTAATAGTATGATTTGAACAATTGTAATTAATATCATAATAATATTTTTTTGCTTTCTTTTTTCTTATTTATTGTATTTGATGATGTACTGTGTGGTGTTGGACTTAGTCTTTTCGAACCTAATTTAATTTTCACGATTGCAAGTGCCATCATTAAGAATCCGTAAGGTAAACTTAGTAAGGCGTTTAATGTGTGTCTATTATAGAATCGTAAGGGTACGGATAGAATTAGAGCCGCTACACATACCAACAATGTAATTAACCAGGAATAAAAAAAGAAGCTACTATTGAAAAAGAATGAAAGTACTGTAAATATTGTTGTTAACCCAAGTAACATTATTCGAGGCACAAGCAAAAATTGAAGAACTTTGTTAAATAAGTCAATGTTTGAATAAACAAAAAGATCATGAATTGATCTAAATAGAAATGTTCGCGCATAATATATTTGCGATGAAATCCATCTGGAACGTTGTTTAACAAATATTTCCGAATTACTTACCTTTTCATCGTATACGTATGCATGGTTTAAATATGCTATTTTATTGCGATTAATAAATAGCTTTAGTTCAAGCTCCTTGTCTTCGTCAGCATAGGTGTCGATGTCTTCCATTATGGATTTATACACTTGGAAATCAAATGCCATTCCTGAACCAATTAGTGCAGATGATAATCCCATACCAATATGTCCTTTCCTGAAAATTGTATTATTAATTTCCTCGCTGAGTGCATCCAGAATAGCAAAATTAGAATCTAAATTTTTAGCCATTCGGTGTGCTTGGATAGCTTTGTTTCCATTGGCAAGAGATTTATTAATGTTATTAATAAAATCATCTTCCATAATATTATCGGCATCTAATATGATAATTCCATCATAATCCCCTACTATTACATGTA
>CALDOI010000072.1 GCA_937912115.1 uncultured Bacteroidota bacterium
TCAAGTAAAAGATAAACAATTGGTTGATGAGGGAATAATTCCTGAGTTCGTTGGAGTTGTTAACTACTCGGTTATGGCATTAATTCAACTAGACCTCGGTGTTGCCGAATCGGCTGATATGAATTCCGAAGATTCCATTGAACTATATGCTAAAAAGCTGGGTGAAGCCCGTGATTTAATGTTTAGTAAAAATCATGATTATGATGAAGCATGGCGCAATATGCGTGTGTCATCCTTTACTGATATTATCCTGATGAAACTCTTGCGTATAAAGCAAATTGAGGATAATCAGGGGCAAACATTAGTATCGGAAGGTCTTGATGCTAATTATCACGACATTATAAATTACTCATTATTTGCGTTGATTAAATTGATAGTTGAAAAAGAAGATGTTTAGAAAAAATATTATTGAACCAATAGCTGTAAAAATTATTCGTGTGTTTACCGGGTTAATTTTTATATTCTCCGCTTTTGTAAAAGGAGTCGACCCAATAGGAACCGACTATCGGGTTGTGGATTATCTCGAAGCCTATGGTTGGTATTTTTTAATGGATTATACTTTGGCTTTATCAATATTGCTCATTAGTGTTGAGTTTCTATTGGGGGTTGCGATGGTATTTAAGTTGAGAATTCGTCTTGCCTCCTTAGGAGTATTATTGATAATGGTATTCTTCACCATTGTTACGTACTTTGATGCAATGTATGAGTTAGTGCCCGATTGCGGGTGTTTTGGAGATGCGGTTAAACTTACGAACTGGGAAACATTTTACAAGAATATTGTATTACTAGCATTCGCCCTTTTTATCTTTTTATACAGAAGTAAGATAGTCATAAGGATGAGTAATTTGATGCAGACCATAGTCCTTATTGCAATGCTTGGAGTATTCGATTTATTTATATCACATAATTATAATCATTTACCTGTTATTGATTTTAGAGAATGGAAGGTTGGAAATGATATGAAGAGTTCGGGCAAAGAAACCGTTGTTAACTATTTAGCTTATAAAAATAAAAATACAGGGGAAATCAAAGAATATATATCGCCAAATTATCCATGGAACGATTCAGTTTGGATGTCGGAATGGGAGTTTGTTGATCAGCGGATTGATAATTCGCAACTTGATCTTAAGCATGGTTTAATTATTGAAGATGAGAACGGGAATGATTTTACAGATGAAATAATTGAAAATCAAGGATATCAATTTATACTTACATCATATGATCTTGATGATGCTGCTGGGCAGGGGATGATTGAAGCAGGAATCCTATTTAACAAACTGATGGATAGTGATATTAGTTTTGTGCTGTTAACACCATCATTGGATGTGATTGATAAATACAGAGATGAGTATAATATTAATTATGATGTTTATCCGGCAGATGATATTGAATTAAAAGCAATGATCAGATCAAATCCGGGCTTGGTATTGCTTAAAAACGGAATTGTAATTGAAAAATGGCATCATAATGATTTTCCAACTATTGATAAAGTTAATGAACTAATAACTAAATGATAAGGTTTATAGTCAGACGGTTGTTATATGGCTTACTGGTTCTTTGGGGAGTTGTAACAGTTATCTTCTTTCTCTTTAATATATTGCCTGGCGATCCCGCCCGGATGTTACTGGGGCAACGATCAGATGTGTCTTCTGTTGAAGCAATTACCAAAGATTTAGGTTTAGATAAACCAGTTGCAGTTCAGTACACAAACTTCCTTAATGATTTATCCCCACTATCATTTCATAATTTTACAGATAAAGATAGTTATTGGTATTTTGATGAATCAGATTATGGAAATGCTGTTAAATTAGTTTCCATTTCTAACATATGGGTGGTGATAAAATATCCATATTTAAGGACATCTTATCAAAGCAAGCGACAAGTGAGTGCTATAATTTCGGAAGCATTTCCAAAAACATTGTTATTGGCCTCATCCTCAATTATAATTGCCATGATATTGGGGATACTATTGGGAATTCCGGCAGCATTGTTTAAAGATAGTTTACTTGATAGATTCCTGCTGGTGTTTTCATCTTTTGGAATGTCGATACCTTCATTTTTTGCCGCCATAATTATGGCATGGCTATTTGCATTTGTACTAGCTGATTATACAGGATTGCAGATGTTTGGAAGCCTGTATTCGGTTGATAACTTCACGGGCGAGAAATATTTAGATCTTAAAAATCTGATATTACCAGCAATAACTCTTGGTATACGACCGCTTGCCATTGTAGTTAGCCTCACACGTAGCTCATTGCTTGATGCACTTTCTCAGGATTATATAAGAACGGCAAGGGCAAAAGGTTTAAGTGGTTTCCGGGTTGTTATTTTTCATGGACTTCGAAATGCTCTCAATCCGGTAATAACAGCAATAACGGGATGGTTTGCTTCGCTAATGGCAGGAGCTGTATTTGTTGAATATGTTTTCGACTGGAAGGGGATAGGTGTAGTAATTGTTGATGCTCTTGAAAAATATGATCTGCCTGTAATAATGGGCTCCGTTCTTTTTATTTCTGTAGTGCTTATTCTGGTAAATATCTTTGTCGATATTATTTATGCAGCCCTCGATCCTCGGATAAGATTGAGTTAATTATTTGATGTTTACAATGTTAAGCGATTATTTTTCATTTTAAGGAATCTATACCTATTGTGGAGACGAGAAATCCGCTGATAAAAAAAACCACTGCGCTCAAATAATTTTGCAGATCAAAACCCAAAACTCTCAACCCAAAACACAAAGCCCTCAACTAAAACCACTTCCTTTTACTAATTCTAAATACCCTCATTTAACTCGATTGCACCGTTATAATTTCTAGCTTTGCAATCTGAAAAAAAAAGTATGATTACAAAAGAACTTACCCACCCAAACAGCATTGTAGTTGTTGGTGGATCTGATGATATAACAAAACCCGGCGGCAAAATTCTTAAAAATATAATTGATGGAAATTTTAAAGGCGACCTCTTTGTTTTAAACCCAAAGGCTGATGAAGTTCAGGGAATTACGAGTTTTAGAGATCCATCAAAATTACCCAATGTTGATTTGGCAATAATTGCCATAGCAGCTAAATATACCCCGGAAACTGTTGAGTATTTAACTCAAAATAAAAATACCCTAGCGTTTATAATACTTTCGGCAGGATTTAGTGAAGAAAGTGAAGAAGGTAAAATGCTTGAAGATAGGGTAGTAGTAGCAATAAATAAAGTGGGAGGCTCATTAATTGGCCCTAACTGTGTTGGAATACTAACTCCACAACATCATAGCATTTTCACCCGGCCAATTCCAAAGTTAAATCCAAAGGGTTGTGATTTTATATCCGGTTCAGGGGCAACCGCATGTTTTATTATGGAGGCAGGGATTCCTAAAGGCCTCCAGTTTGCAAATGTATATTCAGTAGGAAATTCGGCACAGCTTGGCGTAGAAGAAATTCTTAAGCATCTGGATGAGAATTTCAATCCCGATACCGACTCCATGGTAAAACTACTCTACCTCGAAAATATTGATAAACCGCAAATGCTGCTTAAACATGCTTCGTCACTTATACGAAAAGGATGTAGAATAGCGGCGGTAAAAGCCGGTGCTTCTGAAGCTGGAAGCAGGGCAGCATCTTCTCATACAGGTGCCTTGGCAAGTTCTGATGTTGCAGTGGATGCATTATTTAAAAAAGCCGGAATTGTAAGATGTTATGGACGGGAAGACTTAATTAGTGTTGCATCGGTGTTTATGTATCCTGAGTTAAAGGGAAAAAATATTGCGATTATTACCCATGCAGGTGGTCCTGCGGTAATGCTTACCGATACATTATCCAATGGCGGATTAGTTGTTCCTCATATTGAAGGATCTGATGCAGAAGAACTAAAGGAACAACTTTTTCCCGGTTCGTCAATTGCTAACCCTATCGATTTTCTGGCCACAGGTACTGCCGAACAATTGGGTATTATCATAGATTATGTTGATACTAAATTCGACAATATAGATGCCATGGTGGTAATTTTTGGTACTCCCGGATTGTTCGATATTTACGATGTATATGAATTATTGTCGCATAAAATATTAAATAGCAAAAAACCTATATATCCGGTTCTACCATCTGTGTTAACAGCAAAAATGGAGGTTGAAGCTTTTGTTGATAATGGTGGTGTTTATTTTCCTGATGAAGTAACCTTGGGTAATGCCCTTGCCAGGATTCATAGTACCAGCCCACCAGCCGAAGACTTTATGTCGGATATTGCTATTGATCAAATGAAAATTAGAGAAATAATCGATAATTGTGATGATGGTTACATAAGTCCTGATGCCATACAGGGATTACTTGATGCAGCAAGAATTAGTAGAGCAGTTGAGATGGTAGTTAGTTCATTGGGCGATGTTGAAGCAGCAGCCACCAAAGTTGGTTTTCCACTTGTGATGAAGGTTGTTGGGCCAGTACATAAATCAGATGTTGGAGGGGTGAAGCTGAACATTAGCGACATGGGAACTGTTGTAAGTGAAATGAATCGAATGATGAAAATTGACGATGCTACCGGTATACTTCTTCAACCAATGCTAAGTGGAACCGAACTATTTGCAGGAGTTAAAAAGGAAGAAAAATTTGGGCACATGTTGTTGTTTGGTTTAGGTGGCATATTTATAGAAGTACTAAAGGATGTACGAGCAGTGTTAGTACCTGTAAATAAATCAGATGTACTTTCGGAAATTAAAAAACTGAAAAGCTATAAAATTATTCAGGGTGTACGTGGCATGGATCCTGTTGATGAACAACAATTTGCCGATATAATTGTCAGATTATCAATGCTCGTTCAGGTGGCACCTGAGATTGAAGAAATGGATCTTAATCCACTGTTGGGAAATAAAAATACAGTTACAGCAGTTGATGCCAGAATTAGAGTTGTTAAGGACAAGTGTTGAATCTGAGTGTTATTGGTAGCAAATCGTAATTGAGAAACGCTAGTTAGGCGCAGTCAAATCTCAGTATATAGATTGAGATTTCTCCGCTCCTTATCACTCGGTCGAAATGACAGAAGCGAAATTTGAGACTAAACATAACACAAGTAATCTAAACTTAAGTAAAGTCGAATTAATTAGAATGATAAAAAAAAACGATATATTATTTATTACATTGATCATGGCCTCGTTCCTGCCATTTTTACTTAGTGAAGTTATTTTTAATTCCTATATCAAGTTTAACCACGATCATGGATTAATAGCTTCATTTATTAAATTCGCTCTATTGGCAACTTTAGGTGAAGTTATTGGGTTAAGAATAAAAACCGGAGAGTATTATCAAAAAGGGTTTGGTATTATACCACGAATGATAGTCTGGGGAATTTTAGGTTTCACAATAAAGATCGCGTTTGTAATATTTGCTACAGGCACACCTGTTTTCCTTGAATCAATTGGATTGTCAAATGCACAACTTGTGATGAACAAACCATTTAGTTTCGACAAACTTCTTGTAGCAGCAAGCATAAGCATAGCAATGAATGTTGTTTATGCACCTGTTATGATGACTTTGCATAAGATAACCGATATGCATATAATTTCTACCGGAGGGACAATTGCCGGATTTTTTACACCAATAAAATTTAGAAAATTATTTGTAGATTTGGACTGGAATATTCAGTGGAATTTTGTCTTTAAAAAAACAATTCCATTTTTTTGGATTCCAGCACATACTATTACATTCCTGCTGCCACCCGATTTTAGAGTTCTTTTTGCAGCCTTACTAGGGATTGCTCTTGGTGCAATATTGGCAGTTGCTGATATGATGGGAGATGATAATAAAATATTAGAAATGGAGGCTATTTCAATTAATAAAAATAAGAAATCTTAAAATATTAACCATGAGAGAAACACCAATACACTTCGAAACAGTAAAGGATAAAATAAAGTTAAGCGGATTAAAATCTGTTGGTAGGGCTTCTATTCGTGAAATAAAAAAGCTTGTTGATGTAATTGAAAAAGCAACGGGTGAACGTTTTATTCGTATGGAAATGGGTATACCCGGTTTACCTCCATCAAAAATTGGAGTACAGGGACAAATTGATGCCCTGAAAAAAGGAGTTGCTGCCAAATATCCTGATATACATGGTGTGCAGATACTTAAGGATGAGATTTCAAGGTTCGTTAAATTGTTTATGAATATTGATGTACGCGATGAAGGTTGCCTTCCAACTGTAGGATCAATGCAAGGTAGTTTTGCTGCATTTTTAATGCTTAGCAGATTATATAAAAAACGAGATACAACATTATTTATTGATCCCGGTTTTCCGGTTCATAAAATGCAACATCGTGTTCTTGGTTTAAAATTTGATAGCTTCGATGTTTATAATTACAGGGGTGAAAAGCTTCGCGAAAAATTGGAATCATATTTTAAAACCGGGAAAATCCACTCAGTCCTTTATTCAAATCCAAATAATCCTTCCTGGATTTGCTTTACCGAGGATGAATTAAAAATAATTGGCGAATTAGCAACAAAGTATGATGTTGTGATTATGGAAGACCTTGCTTATTTCGGCATGGATTTCCGTAAAGATTATTCTAAACCTGGAGTACCTCCTTACCAACCCACTGTAGCGAGGTATACTGATAATTATATACTTTTTATTTCTAGTTCAAAAGTATTTAGCTATGCTGGTGAGCGAATTGGAATGATGGTAATCTCAAACAATCTTTTCAAAAGCAGGTACGAAAATCTTAAGGAACATTATCCATCGGATGAGTTTGGATATGCTATGGTTTTTGGCACTCTTTATCCTCTAAGTTCAGGAACATCGCACTCAGCACAATATGCATTAGCAGCTATGTTAAAAGCGGCCAATGATGGTGAATTAAACTTTGTTGATGAAGTTATTGATTATGGAAGGAAGGCTAAAATTATGAAGAAACTTTTCGTTGATAATGGATTCGAAATTGTTTATCATACTGATATTGATGAGCCTATTGCCGATGGGTTTTATTTCACGTTCTCATATCCAGGAATGCATGCTGAGGAACTACTGGATGAGCTGATTTATTATGGTATTAGTGCTATATCATTACTAATTACTGGCAGCGAAAGGAGTGAGGGTATAAGAGCTTGTACTTCTCTTATCCAAAATGATCAGATGGTGGATCTTGAATCAAGATTGTTCCGATTCAAGGAGGATCATCCGGTAACCAACATGAAGTAAACACAGTAATTAGATCCAAAACAATTTCATGGAATTAAATAAAACATTTTGTAGCTCTTTTTCTTTTTCAAAGAATAGCTCATTTTTGATAGTCGTGTTAATGATGTTATCAACAAATATAGCCGCTCAGATTGGTGGTATATCTGGCTCTAAATTAGGTGCATATTGCGTAGATGTAGTTGATAATAAAAAAGTTGAATTTGAACCTGCTTTTTTTCATGTCGTCTCAAGCAAAACATGGGATGATGATGGGAATCTGAAAAATATTTTTGGCTCTGCTGATAGTGTGGTTCATACAACCGGATTGAATTTTAGGTTTACCTACGGGTTATTGGATAAACTGGAAGTAGGCGGTAGTATATCAACCGACCTGCAAATGAGTAATTGGGGAGCAAGATACATTGCATATTCCAATAAAAAAGTAGGGTTAGCTATCATTGCCGGAGCTAATATCCCTTTTGGTAATAAAGTAGTTGATAAAACAATAAGATTGGCCGACAATCTTACTTCGATAGGCGGTGGAGTAGTAATGTCAACTCAGTTTACTGATAATCTATCACTTGATGTGAATGCACAATACATGGCATTTATTAAAACAACAAAAGAAAATCATAAAGGAAGTTATTACTTTAATGCAGATCTAGGTTACTATCTTTTTAATTATCAGTTACAATTAATTGCAGGCATAGGATATCAGCAGTCAGAATTTGAGGCTTTTACAAGCAGTACACTAACTGTTTATCCGGGGATTACTGTTGAGACAGGTAAGAATTATATAATTGTTGTTAGTGCTCCATTTGATATATATGGTCAAAATTCAATGAGGAATAGTGCTTTTGCCATTGCCCTTACATTAACATTTGATTAGCCATACTATCCAATCGACATATCAGTATCAAATAAATTCTTACGTGGACGTGCCCCAATGTTTACACCTTCTACAAATGCCTCAACACATTCCAACAATTCGTGATGGTATCCTCCTTCCAGTACTCCAAAAATATTTGGAAATGCGCGCCTAAGTCGTAAACCACATTCGTAAAATGCTTTTTGGGAGTATTTTAATGATAAAATTTTATCATCTTCGTAACCATCAAAACCGGCAGATACTGCAATGATGTCCGGATTAAATTCAGTTGCTACTTCAATAACCGTATTTAATTTGTCATAGAAGTCCATATCACCACTTCCCGAAATTAAAGGAAGGTTAAGTGTATAACCTTCGCCCTTGCCTTTCCCTGTTTCTTTATCGAAACCGGTGTATGGATAGGCATATAACTGGTGAATGGAGCAGTAGAATACCTTATCTGATTCGTAGAAAATATTCTGAGTTCCATCGCCATGATGCCCGTCAAAATCAAAAATAAAGACTTTTTTTCCTTCGTTTACAAGCTTTTGAGTAGCAATTGCAATGTTGTTAAACAGACAAAGTCCGGCAGCACGTTCTCTGTCGGCATGGTGACCCGGAGGGCGTACAACTGCAAAATCACCTTGCTCACTTGCCATTACAGAGAGGCCTACTGACGATATAGCTGCTTCATAACTATCTGGTGATAAAATGGACTCAGCAACTGTATCACCGTTAATGCAGGCATTATATATTGATTTCTTGTATTCTTCAGTATGCACAAGTGTTATGTAGGATTCACCGTTTACATCCGTATTTTCATATTTATTAGGAAAATGCTCAAGCTGATATGAACCTGCTGCCCAGTTTTGTTGGTTGTGCATCAAAAATTTAGAATTAAAAATAATTTTCATGAGACTATATTTTATTTTAAATGTAATACGGATCTCACCGAAAAATCATTTCCATGTGAGTTAAAGTAATCTATCACGGCTTATTTTATCTGTCTGTTAAAAGGTTAACTGTATATCATTTTGTTTATTACTCTAATAATTCAAAAACCCATTCAACAAATTTACTATGTATTCCTTAAGAAACCAAATTGAAACTTAAAAATCGATGCCTTAGACAGTTTCTTATATTATTAAATACTATTTTTGTCCTACACGAACAATTATAGTGAAATAATGGAATATACAGAAATACTTATTAAGATTCGCAAGATATTGCGTTCAATTAATCTGGAATCAAAGAAGATACAGAAAGAATATGGTGTGAGTATACCGCAATTAATGTGCCTGGATTATCTTGGTGGACTAAAAGATTGTAGAGCAACCCAAGGTAATATAGCGAGGTATTTGAATCTTAATTCTAGTACCATGTCGGGTATTATTAATAGAATGGAAACTAAAGGGTTGGTTGCCAGATTACCAAATAATTACGATAAAAGAACAGTTTTTATTGCGCTTACAGCTAAAGGAGCTAAGTTGCTTGAAACTTCTCCACAACTCTTACATGAGCAACTTTCTGAAAAGTTGTCAAAATTACCAAATGAAAAAATTATCGAGATTATTGACGCACTTGAAATTGTAGTTAAGAGTCTTAATATTGAAGACATTTCAGCATCGCCCATTCTTACAGTAGAGGATCCAATTTCGAGAAACCAGTACGATCTAAATAATCCCCTTCAAAACACGAAAAATACGCAATGATTACGTGATTTCCTTGGTCTATCGCAAAAAAGGTGTAATTTTGCTCGTGTAGAAACAGAAATTAATAATCTTGAGGATATCGGGATTCTTCGTCTTCAGAAGAAATAATAAATAATTGAAATTCTTAAACTTTATATTTACCTATTTACGAAAAGGAGTTATTAAATTGATCTCCCTTAATCAAAAAATAATTTATGATTAAAACAAAATTATATAATGTAATGGTTAAGCCGGATATTCTGGAACGAACAAAAATTGTTAATTTTTTAAGTGTGAATATGGGAGAATATGGCGATCCAAAAGCCATCATCAGAGACGCTATAAGTCATGCTTTAAAGGAACAATCATTTTTGGGGGGATTTGTTTTAACAGCTTATAATGATAAAAAAATTTCTGGTGTGGTCGTTGTTAATCAAACAGGAATACAAAAATTTTATCCCGAAAATATGCTTGTATATTTTGCTGTTGATAATAAATATAGTGGAGAAGACATTAAAAAAGAATTATTAGAGCAAACGATTGCTATGGCAAAAGGAGATATTGCAGTGCATGTTGAACCTGATAACCCCTTATTAATTCTTTTTAAAGAAGCTGGCTTTACCAATAAATATCTTGATTTGCGTTTTTCAAGGCCTAAAAAAAAATCTAATTGAAAAGCAATTAAAAAATAGTGATACTATAGTGTTAAAGTATCAGCCTTTTATTACAATTAATAACTAATGACATTATTAGACATATTCATATTTATTATCTATTTCTCGGCAATGCTTGGCGTTGGAGTGTATTTTTTTCGGAAAAATAAAAACGTTGAGGATTATTATGTTGGGGGACGATCAATGAGTAGTTGGCACATTGGATTGTCAGTAGTTGCAACTGATGTTGGTGGTGGTTTCTCCATTGGTCTGGGTGGTTTAGGATTTACGATAGGAATAGCCGGTTCCTGGATGTTATTTACCGGTTTAGTTGGCGCATGGATGAGTGCAGTATTACTAATTCCACATATTCATAGTTTATCGGACAAACATAAATTCTTTACTTTTCCGCAAATATTTGAGCACTTCTATAATAGCAAAGTTGCCCTTGTAGCAGGTGTTATTTCTGCTATAGGGTATATTGGTTTCACAAGCTCACAGTTGTTAGCCGGGGCAAAATTAGCTTCTGCAACATTTGTTGAGATAGATTTATTAACTGCCTTAATATTAATGGGTATAATAGCAGTTATTTATACCGGAATCGGTGGATTAAAAGCTGTTATTTATACTGATACAATCCAGTGGATTATTCTAATGTCGGGATTACTATTTATTGGAATTCCGGTGGCATATTTTGCCATTGGTGGTATGGATACAATACGGGAAACACTGCCAGATGAGTTCCTTTCTTTGTCAAATGTTACCTGGCAACAATTAGTTAACTGGAGTGTTACAATTATTCCAATATGGTTTGTAGGGATGACCCTTTACCAACGAATATACGCATCAAAAAGCGAAAAGCAGGCAAAGAAAGCATGGTTTATTGCAGGATTGTTCGAATGGCCCGTTATGGCATTTATGGGAGTAATACTTGGTTTGTTTGCACGTGTAGCATTTGAAAATGGAATGTTCACTGAACTTGGATACACATTAAGTACAGGTATTGATCCGGAAATGGGTTTGCCTGTATTGCTAAATACAGTTCTTCCTGCAGGATTAATGGGATTAATGCTTTCTGCCTATTTCTCGGCTATTCTTTCAACCGCCGATAGTTGCTTAATGGCAGCATCCGGAAATGTACAAACAGATATTCTCACTAGTATTTTCAAACCAAATGGCAATGAAAAATCGCAACTAAGGGCATCACAAATAATAACCTTATTAATTGGAGTATTGGCATTACTGTTAGCTACATATATGACCAATGTTCTTGATTTAATGCTTTACTCATATGCGTTTATGGTTTCCGGTTTGTTTGTTCCTGTCCTCGTAGCATTGTATTGGAAAAATCCAAACCCGACAGCTGCCATTTATGCGATGATTTTTGGCGGATCAACCACAGTCATTTTAACATCTCTTGAAATAAATCTACCAATGGATTTAGATGCCAATATTTTTGGAATAATAACTTCATTTTTAGCTTATATCATTGCTTCAAAAATTTCTAAAAAATAGATGAAAGATATTATTGATTTACGACGTAAACTACATAGTTACCCTGAGCTTTCAAATAATGAATTTGAAACAGCAAAACGTATAACCAGTTTTATTCAAAAATACTCCCCTGACGAGACTTTGTTTTTTGGCAAAACCAGTTTAGTATTTATTTTTAATAGCGGAAAGGCCGGTAATACTTTAATGTTTAGGGCTGAACTAGATGCATTACCAATTATTGAAAATAATAATACTGAATATATTTCTGTAAATAAAGGTGTTGCTCATTTGTGTGGGCACGATGGTCATATGGCAATAATAGCAGGATTGGCAGCGCGAATTTCTCAAAACAGGCCTCAAAAAGGTAAGGTCATACTACTTTTTCAAGCAGCTGAAGAAGTTGAGCAAGGCGCAAGAGATTTGGTAGAAAACACAAAATTTCAAGATCTTAAGCCAGATTTTATTTTTGCTTTACATAATGTGCCGGGAGTTGAGAAGAATAAAATTTTACTAAAAACAGGAAGTTTTGCTGCTGCCTCAAAGGGAATGACAATTAAACTAACTGGCAAAACATCTCATGCCGCTGAACCTGAAAATGGAATAAGCCCGGCAATGGCAATTTCGAAGATAATTAATGAACTATCAGAGTTGATTAGTAACAGAGGTAGATTTAGGGATATGACGCTACTTACAATTATTCATGTACTGCTTGGGGAAATTGCATTTGGTACTTCACCCGGATATGCCGAGATCAGAATAACCCTGCGAGCTTTCGAGAATAATGATATGATTTTGTTGACAGGCAGCAGCGAAAGAATAATTGAAACAATTTGTAAAGATGAAAAACTAAAGTATGAAATATCTTATTCCGAAGAGTTTCCTGCCACAGTAAATAATAATGAATGTGTAAAATTAATTAAAGAATCCGCTATAGAAAACAAACTGCAGGTTGAGAACATTGTTTCACCTTTCAGATGGTCAGAAGACTTTGGGTATTATACCCAAAAATATAAAGGAGGTTTTTTTGGATTAGGTTCCGGTATAAACCATCCTGCTTTGCACAACCCAAATTATGATTTCCCTGATGAGATTATTGATACAGGTATAAATATGTTTTACACGATCTATAAAAAAATAAATTTTTAATGTTAAAAAATACAATATGTTTAAAATAACTAAAATAAATAACGAGAAAGAATATAAAGATATTACCAGAGAAAAGTTTGTGGATTTCTTATTTACTCATCTTGACCAATTTGGTGACCCTAAAGAAGATATTAATAAATGTCTGGATTACGCGTTTAGTAAAGAAAAATCAGAAGGAGGTTTCGCTTTAGTTGCTACTAACGATGATAAACTTGTAGGAGCACTAATTATGAATAAGACGGGAATGGGTAATTATATACCAGATTGGGCGTTAGTTTATATTGCCGTTGACCCTTCGTACCGAGGAAAGGGATTTGGACGTAAGATTGTTGAAGAAAGTTTTAAACATTGCGATGGCAATGTAAAACTACACGTTGAATATGATAATCCTGCTAAACGATTATATGAAAGAATAGGGTTTACGAATAAGTATGCCGAAATGAGATATGAAAAGAAATAGTGTGATAAAAAAAAGAAATCATGGCACAATTACAAATTAATATTACTGAAATACGTAATAATATATTAAAACTCAATAGTTATCTAAAAACTAACAATATAAAATGGAGTTTGATAACAAAAGTGTTTTCGGGTGATAAGGATTTCATGAAACAAATTCTTACTCCTGATATAGTTAAAGATATTCATTCGGTTGGCGACTCACGTCTGTCAAGCCTTAAGAATCTAAAGGAACTTAATAGTGAATTGATTACAATATATATTAAACCACCTGCAAAAGCATATATTGATGATGTGGTGAAATATGCCGATATTTCATTAAATTCATCTTATAAAACAATTATTGCATTGAACAAAGCTGCCAAAAAGCAAGATAAAATCCATAAAGTTATTATTATGGTGGAGCTTGGAGAGTTACGTGAAGGTGTAAACAGGGAAGATTTAAGCTCTTTTTATAGTCAAATATTTAACCTTTCAAATATTGAAGTTGTGGGGCTTGGTAGCAATCTTGGTTGTATGTATGGTATCGAACCAACTTATGATAAATTGTTGCAATTAAGCTTGTATAAGGAGCTTATCGAATTGAAGCATGGCACAAAACTAGATTTAATCTCAGGAGGCAGTTCCATTTCATTACCCCTAATTGAGAACAAAAAAATCCCAAAAGACATTAATCATTTTCGAATTGGTGAGTCCGCTTTTTTTGGAACAAGTCCCTTGGATAATAAGCAATTTTTGGATCTATGTACTGATACATTTAATTTCTATACTCAAATAATTGAACTTGAAGAGAAAGGGATTGTTCCTGATGGCATTATTAACGATGCCAGCATAGGTCATGCAACAGACTTTGAAGATAAGGACTTGGGAAGAACAACTTTTAAAGCGATACTTGATTTTGGATTATTAGACGTTGATCAGGAAGGACTAACACCTGACGACAAAAGAATAAAACTAGTTGGGATTACATCCGATATGACCGTTGTTGATATTGGTGATAATATGGACAAAGATGGTAAACAAAAGTATCATATAGGTGATAATATCTGCCTCGATCCCAGTTATCTGTCGGTAGCAAGGTTATTTAATTCAAAATTTATTGAAAAGAAATTTATATCAGGAAATAAATTAATAACCAAATTCTAGGTTTTTCATCAGCCGAGATTAATACGGATTATGATTAAATATGAAACTATGAATTCCTTAAAAGATAGTGGAAGATAATAGTAATTCTTGTTCAAATATGCTCGGGAATCAGCATAGTTTTCCTGAGGTGTAAGTAAAAATTAAAAATGGTTTATTGGGTACGCCTAAATCCGGTTTTGAGTATAAAAAATATCGAAATATGACAAGTACATCCAGTATAGGGATAATAAAAAATGCACTTCGAAATAATGTTAGCGTTATGAGGTCGCATCTTGCTGATTCTACAATAATATCTGCGGTAATCAAAGGAAATGCATATGGTCATGGTGTAAGTATAATAGTGCCCGTACTTGAAGATACTGGGATTAGTCATTTTTCAGTTTATTCATCAGAGGAGGCCAGGGCTGCTCAAAAAGTGAAAAATAAAAAATCCACCCTTATGATAATGGGGTTTATAGATTGCAACGATTATGAATGGGTTTTGAAAAATGAAATTGAGTTTTATGTTTCTGAAATTGATGAATTGAATAAAGCCATAAAAACAGCAAAGTCAATAAATAAGAAGGCCAGAATTCATATTGACGTTGAAACCGGGATGAACAGAACCGGTTTATCGTTGAAGGAATTAAAAAAATCAATAGGGATATTAAACACGAACAAAGAATTCCTTACAATTAAAGGTGTTTGTTCTCACTTTGCTGGTGCCGAGAGTATTGCAAATTACACACGAGTTAAAAAGCAGTTCTCAGTTTTTAAAAAAAGAGTGAAATTATTGAATCAGAATGATATTTATCCTGAATTAAAACATATTGCAAGTACTGCCGCTGCGATTAACTATCCTGAAACAAGTTTGGATTTAGTACGTACGGGGGTACTTATTTATGGTTATTGGCCAACACGGGAAACATTTATTTTTTTTCTACAAAAAAGAAAGGAAAAAACGGATCCACTGCAAAGAGCATTATTTTGGAATTCACACGTAATAATAATTAAAACAGTACCTGAAGGTGAATTTATCGGTTATGGAATGAGTTACCAGGCATCAAGTCAAATGAAAATTATGGTTATTCCGGTTGGTTACGCAAATGGTTATAGTCGCTCCTTGAGTAATAATGGACATGTGCTGGTTGATGGTCATCGATCGCCCGTTATTGGTAGTGTTAATATGAATATGATTATTTGTGATATAACTGACATTCCTAATGTAAAAATTGGCGATAAAGTAACCCTTGTTGGAGAGCAAGGGGGCAATGAGATTTCGTTTTCATCATTTGCAGAAATGAATCAATCTCTTAATTATGAAATATTAGCCCGGTTGCCCGAAAACATCGATCGTAAATTAATTTAATACTTACAAGGTCATCTAACATAAAAGGATATTCTTTCTCTGTGTAAGTCTGTGTCTTCTTAAAAAACAAACTACTACATAGATATTACTCAGCATTATTTATTAACATTGTACTCAAAGTATAAATACTGTATAGATGAATTTTAATGAAAGGGTAATTAAATTTTATAGAGGTTTAGCTATCAAAACTGAATTACCAACTGGTGTAGAAGTATTAAATCCATATCACAGTAGGTCTGTAATTGATATTTGCGGTAAATTTTATGGCAAATACTACAATGATGATAATGGAAGAATCCTTATCGTTGGAATAAATCCCGGAAGATTCGGCGCCGGAATAACCGGTATACCCTTTACCGATCCGGTTGCCCTTGAATATGAGTGCGGTATTAAAAATGATTTTGATAAAAGACGGGAACTTTCGTCTGAGTTCATTTATAAACTCATTAATAACATGGGTGGGCCTGATCATTTTTATAAGCATTTTTACATTGGTGCTGTTAGTCCATTGGGCTTTGTAAAAGATAACAAAAATTTCAATTATTACGATTCAAAGGATTTAATGAAAATTTTAAAACCAACAATAATTCTAAATCTGGTAAACCAAATTGGGTTGGGGATAAATTCACGGAAGTGCTTTTGTTTAGGACAAGGTAAAAACTATGAGTATTTAAAAATGTTAAATTTAGAACTAAAACTATTTGATAGTATTATCCCATTGCCACATCCAAGGTGGGTAATGCAATATAGGCGCAAACACCTCGATGAAGTTATCAACAATGTAATCAAAGAACTTATCCAATAATTATATAAGTCCCAATTGTTTGTTTTTAGGTAATTATTATCAATAGTATAATTGATAATAAATGTTCAATTATGTTTCAATAAAATCAATATTTCGACAAGATTGTTTTCTGGAATATTTAAACTGATTATAAATTAGACCATGTATACCATTTTATGCTTAAAAAGGATCATTAAGTAAGGTTTAAATAGTATTTTCGTACACCAATTTTTTTCAAAAATTAAAGATAATATGGCAAAAGTTAGAGGTGCAATAGTTGTTGATGTTGAAGGCTGCAAAGGATGCGGAGTTTGTGTTCCTGTTTGTCCGACCGATGTCATTCTGTTGGCAAAAGAGGTTAATGGTAAAGGCTACCATTACGCATATATGGAAAATCCCGAAGTATGTACTGGTTGTACAAACTGTGCTGTTGTATGTCCTGATGGTGTAATAACTGTTTATCGGGTAAAAGTTTAACGATTAAGCAATCAAAAAATATAAGAAATGGGTGAATTAAGACTAATGAAGGGTAACGAAGCATTAGCGGAGGCGGCAGTACGTGCTGGTTCTGATGGTTATTTCGGGTATCCCATTACTCCTCAGTCGGAGGTTATAGAATATCTCATGGCCGAAAAGCCATTCGAAAGAACAGGCATGGTTGTATTACAAGCCGAAAGTGAGGTTGCTGCAATTAATATGCTATATGGTGGCGGCGGAACTGGTAAAAAAGTTATGACATCATCATCTAGTCCCGGTATAAGTTTAATGCAGGAAGGATTATCATATATGGCTGGTGCTGAAATACCATGCATTGTGGCCAATATTGTACGTGGTGGTCCCGGCCTTGGTGACATTCAACCCGCACAATCTGATTATTTCCAATCGGTAAAAGGAGGTGGACATGGTGATTATCGACTTCCAGTACTTGCTCCGGCATCAGTTCAGGAAATGTCTGATTTTGTTCCAATTTCATACGATCTTGCATTTAAATACCGTACACCTGTATTAATTGTTTCTGATGGACTTATTGGTCAGATGATGGAAAAGGTTGAATTATTCGACCAAATGCCAAGAATTACTGATAAAGAAATTAATGAAAAATATCCTTGGGCTACAAATGGTAAACCTAAGGGAAAAGAACGTCGCATACTTACATCTCTGGATCTTGATCCACACAAACTTGAAAAGCATAATTTTCACCTTCAGGATAAATATAAGCAAATTGAAGCTAATGAAGTACGGTACGAGCTTATCGATTGCGATGATGCGGAATATATAATAGTTGCTTATGGATCAAGTTCACGGATAAGTCAAAAAGCAATACAACTAGCACGTGCAGAAGGTATTAAAGTTGGTATTTTGCGATTAATTACTTTATGGCCCTTCCCTAAAAAACCTATTGATGAACTTGTTATCAAAGGTATTAAAGGATTCTTAGCTGTGGAAATGAGTGCCGGTCAAATGGTAGAAGATGTAAAATTGACCGTAAGAGAAAGAACTAAAGTTGAGCATTTTGGTCGCTATGGCGGTGTAATACACTCACCTGAAGAGGTGTTGGAAGCTCTTAAAACTAAAATAATAGGAGGTTAAATCATGTCGGAAATAGCTATACAAGATATCATTAAACCAGAAAACCTGGTTTACGAGAAAACGAAATTAATGACCGATAAAACGCTTAGTTATTGCCCTGGTTGCGGCCACGGTACAACACATAGGCTAATTATGGAGGTTATTGAAGAACTCGGACAGGAAAACGAAACAATAGGTGTTGCACCTGTTGGATGTTCGGTACTTGCATATGAATTTATGAATGTTGATATGCAAGAAGCCGCACACGGTAGAGCACCTGCTGTGGCAACAGCAATTAAAAGATTATGGCCTAAAAAAGTTGTATTTACATATCAAGGTGATGGTGATTTAGCTGCCATTGGTACTGCAGAAACCATTCATGCATGTAACCGGGGTGAGCAGATTGTTATTGTTTTTATTAATAATGGAATATATGGTATGACAGGAGGACAAATGGCCCCAACCACACTTCCCGGAATGAAAACGGCAACATCGCCTTATGGTAGAGATATAGCTACAATGGGAAATCCTTTGAAAATAACAGAGTTAGTTGCTCAGCTACCGGGAACATATTATGTTACACGTCATTCGGTTCATACAGCTGCCGCTGCCCGTAAAGCTAAACGTGCCATCAAAAAAGCCTTCCAAAATCAATTGGATGGTAAACCTGGTTTATCATTTGTTGAGGTAGTATCAAACTGTAATTCTGGTTGGAAAATGGAGCCTGTTCAATCAAATATCTGGATGGAAGAAAATATGTTTCCATACTATGAATTAGGAGATATTAAAGTTGATGGTAAATTACTTTCAAAGTAATCAAAAACTAAATTACACGAAAATGACTGAAGAAATTATTATAGCAGGTTTTGGCGGACAAGGAGTTCTGTCGATGGGAAAAATTTTAGCCTACTCAGGCATTATGCAAGATCAGGAAGTAAGCTGGTTTCCTGCATATGGCCCTGAAATGAGAGGTGGTACTGCAAATGTAACCGTAATAGTTAGTGATGACCGTATTAGTTCACCAACACTTACTGCTTATGATACAGCAGTAATACTGAACCAGCAATCGATGGATAAATTTGAAAGTACCGTTAAACCCGGCGGTGTACTTATTTACGATCCCAATGGTATTTCTAAACACCCCACTCGTAAAGATATTAATATTTACACCATAGAAGGAGCTAAATTAGCAGCCGAAATGGGTAATACAAAAATATTTAACATGGTTGTGCTGGGAGGTTATCTTAAAGTAAAGCCAATCGTTAAACTGGAAAATGTTATCAAGGGATTAAAGAAATCTTTGCATGAAAGATATCATAAACTCATCCCTCTTAATGAGGACGCAATTACAATGGGAATGAAACATGTTGTTTTGAAATAATTTCTCATTAAAATGATCATAAAAAAAACTCCATCTTATAATAGGTGGAGTTTTTTTATGCGTTAAAAGTTAGTAGGAAAAATTATTCAAACAATCTCTCCGAAAATTCATTTGCCCAACTAATAATCACCTCTTTTTCATCATTATTTAGAGCTGCGTTTCTATGGATTAAGGTGTATATTGCCATTGGCATCTCATCCACAGTAATAGCATCACTAATATCGTCCAGAGCCCCTGCTTTTTCAATCTTACTAAGATTTTCCCAATTGGAAAAATTTAATTTTGCTCTTCCTTCATTAATATCGCGAGCAATTAAAAGTGATGAGGGTGAAATGTTTGCATACCACGGATAATGAGATTCATTTGAGTGACAATCGTAGCATGAATTTCTGAGTATAGTTACAACATCCTCAGGAATATCCTTATTGTTGATAATTAAATCGTCTGGATTATCGAAGGATACCTTGGGTAATCCACCTGGTATTAATTGAATCAATATAAATACTACAAAAACAATATATAGAAACTTCTTTTTCATTGCAGATATACCTTTGTATTATAAACCGCCGTTTTTATTCATTAGATTATTAGCCCACGATTTTAATGTTTCGGTATCACTAGCCGATAGTTCTTTGTCTGGATATTTATCAATAAATTTTTTCGGTGGCATATCAACATCATTTACAGCATTATAAATTCTGTGTAGTTTACCAACTAATTTGCCTTGCTTCAAATTAGACATGTCGTCAAAATTAAGTTTCATTTTGCTCTTGGTTGATTTGCTATCAGTATTATGACATCCATAGCATGAATTATCAATAATCTCTTGTACATCAGCCGGGACTTCATATACCGTAACGTCTGTATTGCTACTCAGCGCCTTACTGTTATTCTTAATTGTAAAAGAAAGAATAGTTAAGCTAATTGCTGAAATTGTAAAAACTAGAAATAAATTTTTCATTGTTGTTTGATTTATTTATGATTAAATTGCGGGTTCAAAATTAGTACTTATTTAAATTTATTCCAAATAAAAATTTGTGTCAGATAATATAATATCCATACTAAACCAAAAAGTATTAGAGTATAATACTACTGATTTTATCAAAAGCGATCCAATAAGCATTCCTCATATGTTTACTGTTAAGGAGGATATTGAAATTAGTGGATTCCTGACATCTATTATAGCATGGGGACGCCGGACAGCAATTATTAAAAGTGCTAATCATCTTATCGAATTAATGGATATGGCGCCACACGATTTTCTAGTTGGTGCTAATGATATCGAATTTAAACGATTCAATAGTTTTGTTTATCGAACCTTTAATCCCGATGATTGCTTATTTTTAATTACGGCACTACGAAATCTATACATTGTAGTTGGAGGTCTTGAGCAGGTTGCGACCGAATCTTTTAAAAAGAATTCAAAAATGATTGATGTTATTATCGGAATTCGAGATGCATTATTTGAAACACCTCATTTACATCGATCGGAAAAACATGTAGCAAACCCTCAATCTGGTTCAGCTGCGAAAAGAATCAATATGTTTTTAAGATGGATGATACGTAATGACAATTGTGGTGTAGATTTTGGAATTTGGAAAAATATTCCTCAATCTCATCTCATGTGTCCACTGGATGTTCATTCAGGTAATGTTGCCAGAAAACTAGGATTACTAACTAGAAAGCAAAATGATTGGAAAGCGGTAGAAGAACTGACTGCTAAACTGCGTACTTACGATATAAATGATCCTGTTAAATACGATTTTGCCTTATTTGGAATGGGAGTGTTTGAAGGCGTTTCGTAATATGGGGTTTTGTAAATTTCAACTAAATAGCTAAATTTGATCTATTTCAAATATTAAAAGAACTTTTTCATCAATATGGAAAAACAAAAACTAAGGCAAATCCTACGGATTATAATATTTGGTACCTATACTAAAGCTGGTAAACTTTTTGACATTATACTATTGATAACCATAGCATTTTCTGTGGTTATTGTGATGCTAAATAGTGTTGAAGAGCTGCATGTTGACTATGGTCAAATGTTTATAATTGTGGAATGGATAATTACTATTCTTTTTACCATTGAATATACATTAAGGATTTATACTAGTGTGCGACCTCTTAAATACATTTTTAGCTTTTATGGTATAATCGACTTATTATCAATTATACCTACTTATATAAGCATCTTCGTTACAGGAACGCATTTCTTGCTTGTTATAAGGATGTTAAGGTTAATGAGAATATTTAGAGTATTAAAACTGGGAAGATATATAAATGCCTCTGATACACTACTTATTGCCTTTAATAATAGTAGGAGGAAAATCCTTGTATTTCTAGAAGTAGTTATAATTATAGTAGTTATTACGGGCTCAATGATGTATTTGGTAGAAGGACCCGAAAATGGATTTACCAGTATACCCAAGTCAATTTATTGGGCAATAGTTACTATAACAACGGTTGGATATGGAGATATAGCACCCAATACTATACTTGGACAAACAATTGCTTCGATATTAATGATAACTGGATTTGCCATTATTGCAGTTCCTACAAGTATTGTAGGAGGTGAGTTAATAAAAGCCTCAGGAACGAAAAAAAATATTATTTGCAAAGCATGTAGAAAAACCCAACATGATGCAGATGCTTTATTTTGTGATAATTGTGGGAGTAGTTTATAGTTATTAAATATAGCAATGGTGATAATTTTGTCCGTTTGAATTTTCCGATTACAAGTTAATCTTTCCAACCAAAAGCTCAGACAGTTTTCTAATACTCAATTAACTTTTTGGCACAATTTTTTCATCTACTTGTAAGCTAATAATGAGTAAATATTAACATATGAGCTAATATAATTTTATTACTTTTGTACGATAAATTAAAAAAATAATAAGAATGAAAAACTTAGTATTATTACTAGCGCTAGTATTCACAGTTGTTGTAGCTGGCGCACAAGATGAAAAAAAAGTTACCGGTCCTGAAATTTCTTTTCAAGAAACCACGCATGATTATGGAACTATAGATTTAAATGGCGACGGAACGTATAATTTTGAATTTACAAATACAGGAAACGAGCCATTAATTCTTTCAAAACCTCGATCATCATGTGGATGCACAGTACCTGAATGGCCAAAGGAACCTATTCTTCCTGGCGAAACAAATAAAATTAAAGTTACTTATAACACACATAAAGCTGGTCCATTTAACAAAACAGTTACTGTTTATTCAAACGCTAGTAGTAAAGCTACTGTATTATTAAGAATAAAAGGTAAGGTTGAAGCTAAACCAGCAGAAGCATTACCCGAAAAAAACAATAGTGAAGGTGCTACACCAATTAACAAATAGTAATTGGTTTTTCATATAAATGCCGTTTGCTTTTGGTAGTTGAATTGATGGATTAAGCTGTAAATATATTCAAACCAATTAATTAGAATAAAATGCCAAATATTTCGAAGAAGGGGCAACTTATGCCAGAATCACCAATTAGAAAATTGGTGCCGTTTGCCGAAGGTGCTAAAAAAAGAGGTGTACACGTTCATCATTTGAATATTGGCCAACCTGATATTCATACACCTGAAATTGCATTAAATGCAGTACGTAATTATCCTGAAAAGGTTATTGCATATAGTCATTCAGCAGGAATGCTCTCATTAAGAG
>CALDOI010000073.1 GCA_937912115.1 uncultured Bacteroidota bacterium
ATTATCCAACTTTTTTTCATCTTCTTATTTTTATTTTAACTATTAACTCATAACTTTTCTCAATTTGGAGGGCTAATGTAATTCAAATTTTTTAATTAATTAAAGTTTTATTCAAATTTACATGACTAAGCAGCATAAGCTAACTTACTTTTTATTAATTGAATAGACCGAAAACGTTTGCGGAAAACAATTGATTATGCTGGTAAAGCAATTAGGAAATATGTTAAATACCAGATAATATCCCAATAACTCCTACAAGTAACCCAACAGCTATATTTATTGATTTTATAATAAAAAAGCCTTTTCGCGACTCTGCCAGAAGTGGAAGACTTCCATGCCCATCTTGAACTATTGAATTTGCCAGGAGTATGCTAAATGGCAGGCTTCCCGATGCGAAAAGTATTATAAAAAACAAATGTGGCCCTGATTCAGGGATGATTCCAACTGCTACAGCAACTATTAATACCAAATAAATATTATTACCAATAAGCTTTTCAATATCTATATAGTGATTTACAAAGTTTAGGATCAGTAATGTGAAGAAAGTCCATGCAACAATACGGACGAAGTGTTTTTTAATAATATGACCCCAAACATGATGCGATAGAAAATGGTCGTTAACCGTTACTATCATTAACAATGATATTGCCAATACAGCAATGAAAGTTATCCTTATCCATTCGGGATGAGCATGTTCCATTGCAGGCATCGAAATTAATTCAATGTGTTCGCCATGTTCAGAACCATTAAAAAAAATAACCACTACCAACGCTACCAACAATATTACCAACAATATAGTTCGTAGTGTAGTTATGTGTTTAAAATTGGCAATAATATCTTTTTTGTTATAGCAAAAGCATTGGGCTTCATCGGTGTGTACTTCCAAATGCTGGTCGGGATAGTTAACAACTCCAGTGTTTTTTTTAACAAATATACTAACAACAAAACCGGTAATAATAGCAATAGCAAATAATGAAATATGAATTATAAACGCAGTATTTGGAATAATTGAAAACATAAAAAATGCTTCATCACCTGATGTAGCAATCATTGCAGTTGCTAGAGCTGCTGTTCCAATAACGTTGTGAATATACAAAGATACAGCTGTATATGCCCCTAAGCAGCCGGGAATTATTCCTAACACTGCTGCCAAGAGTATTTGTTTCCAAGTGCTGTTTTTGAGATCGTTACCCCAAATACCTTTCGAGAAAATATTTAGGTATTCAATTATTAGCATCATCGACAATACAAACAATGTAATTGTTAATGATTGACGAATAATGGGAATTAGCTCATGCAAGAAGTGCATATAGGTATAGTGTTAACATTCCAAAGTTGGATGCTTATGTACAAACATTATCGTTGGTTATCCTAGTAGTTCTTTTCTTTTATCTCAAAATAAGACTGAGGATGCAAGCAAGCTGGGCATTTTTGCGGTGCTTTTTTGCCTTCATGAAGGAATCCACAGTTACGGCATTTCCAAACTAATGTTTCTCCTCTTTCAAAAACATGACCTTCGTTTAGGTTATTATAAAGCTTATTATATCTTTCTTCATGTGCTTTCTCAACTTTTGCAATCATCTTAAATGCAACGGCAACATCTTTAAATCCCTCTTCTTCAGCAATACGAGCAAATTCAGGATATAATTCGGTCCACTCTTCATTCTCACCTTCAGCTGAAGCTTTAAGGTTTTCCAATGTTGTACCAATTTTTCCGGCTGGATAAGTTGCAGTTATTTCCACAGGGCGTCCTTCCAAAAATTTAAAAAATCGTTTTGCGTGTTCCTTTTCGTTCAATGCAGTTTCAGCAAAAATTGCAGCTATTTGTTCCAAGCCTTCTTTCTTGGCCTGACTAGTGAAATAATCATAACGCATACGTGCCTGAGATTCCCCTGCAAATGCCTTAAGTAGATTTTGTTCTGTTTTAGTTCCTTCCAGCGATTTCATAATATTTTACGTTTTTAATAAAAATCAAATTTATGAAAAATTATCGAGTGGACGCTGAGTTTTGAAATAATTTTATCTGTTAATCCCTATCCGTTAAACCAATTAATTATTGAAAAAATAACCACAGATTCACAATTAATTAAACAAATCTTTGAAATATTTGTGAAACTTGGTATGATTCTTCTATTCTTGATTAATATTTTTAATGGTTGTAACAGATTTGTGATATATTTTATGTCCAATTATTTCGACAACATCATTACTTTTACTGATTATTATTAATAATACAATGTAAAGATATATTATGATTAGAGGAATGTTTTTTTTCAAGATATTCATGATAATGAGTATTATGGGTTTGGGTCAGGTTAATATGTTAACGGTTGCTGAAAAATCAGATTTTACATCAACTTCAAGATATGCTGATGTAATGAATTTTATTACTAAACTTGACAAACAATCGCCATATATTAAAATAGACACAATTGCTCAATCCTTTGAGGGATATTATGTTCCAATGTTGGTTATCGCAAATCCTATGCCTGAAAGTCCTATGGATATTGGCAATAGAATAGTTGTTTATATTCAAGCAAATATACATGCTGGGGAAGTTGAGGGTAAGGAAGCTGCCCAAATGCTTGCCCGTGATTTGATTAAAAATCCTGATTCAGAAATCCTTAAAAATGTTGTTGTACTAATTACACCAATTTTAAATATTGATGGAAATGAAAAAATAAGCACAAAAAATCGGACTAATCAAATTGGTCCCATAAACGGAGTAGGGGTGAGGTATAATGGACAGAACCTCGATTTAAACCGAGATGCCATGAAATTGGAAACCCCTGAAATAAAGGGCGTTGTTGAGAATATTTTAAATGAATGGGATCCTGCAATAACAGTTGATTGCCATACTACCAACGGCTCGTTTCATGAAGAGCCAATTACTTTTACATGGATGATGAATCCTAACGGAGATAGAAACCTGATTAATTATATGCGCGATAATATGATGCCAAAAGTTCATCGAACCCTGTGGGATAGTTATAATGTTGAAAATATCTTCTATGGTGAGTTTATAGATAGGATGGATTATTCAAAGGGTTGGTCTTCATACGCTTGCGAACCCAGGTATTTGGTAAATTACATTGGTATAAGGAATCGATTGGCGATATTAAACGAGAACTATGTTTATGCGGATTATAAAACCCGTGTTTTGGGTTGCTATAGTTTGTTGAGAACAATACTTGAATATGCATCTGAAAACAAAAGTGAAATTGAAAACACATTGTCAGATGCAGATACCCAAACTGTTAATCGAGGTATGTCGCCTATGATAGCAGATTCATTTGCTATTGAGTATGAAGGAAAACCTACACCTGAGTTAATTACAATAAAGGCTTTTGAAACTGATACTATTCCCGGAGTAAGGGGTTATTGGAGATACAAGAGTAGTGATAGAAAAGTTACGGTTACCGTGCCTTATATTGCAGATTTTTATGCTACAAAAAATGTTAAGTTTCCCTATGCTTATGTGATTTCTGTTTCCGATCCCGAAGTTATTTCACTGTTGGTATCTCATGGAATTAATATTTCCCGGTTAAAAGCAAATACAAAAATAGTAGTTGAGCAGTTTAATATTGATGAACTAAAAGGTTCACAAAGGCTTAATCAGGGACATTATACAAACACAATTAAAGGCAAATTTGTTGAGGAAGAAAAAGAGTTTCCAAAGGGTACTTATGTGGTGTTAACTTCTCAAAAACTTGGTTCGTTGGTTGCATCTCTTCTTGAGCCTCAGGCGGATGATGGTTTACTAAAATGGAATTATTTTGATAGGTATTTGGCACCTCAATGGGGATCGGGGTATTATCCCTATCCGGTTTATAAAATCATGGTGAAAACTGAATTAGAATTGGAATAGCAATTGTTCAAAATATACTCGTTTTTTTATTTCCGCTTAATTATTACATCGTTTAGCTCATTAAGTTTTTTACGATTAAATACTGACAAGTAAATCTTAGCCAGAAATAGCGGACCTTTAATAAGTATTGCCATGCGAATTTTATAGGGAAAACTATCAACAATTTTTGTTGCTAAGTATAATAGAGCTGCATAAAATCTACCTGGAAATGCTAATATGTAAATCCATAAACTGAAGCTTGTATATTCTCTTTTATATCCCGATTGTTCAGCAATTTCACCAGCTGTTAAATCCATCAGCTTAACCTGAAGAGGAGATAATTGGTTTTTCCAAACACCAATTTTGGAGGTATTTATTTTTTGCAATAAGCTGGTATGATAAGTTTTTACGTATCCTGTGGGATATTCTTTAAGTATATCGTCTTTCTTTTCATGAAAGTCGAAAACCTTTTCATCATACTGAATCCCAATAAAATCACATATAAGCCCGAATTCTTCTTCAGGATTGCTTGCTAATTTCTCATAATTGATAACGTAATACAAGTCGGGGTTTAATCTACTATCCTTATTGAATTTTTTAAAAAAATATTTCCACTTTTGTACAACCAACGAAGGGATTGGAACTTCAAAATCAACATTTTTAATCGACACGAAGTTATCTCTATAATCACGAATTATATGAATGAATTTTGCTTCAGGGAATATCTTCAGTAATAGCTTAGTATAAATTGCGTAACCCGGATTCTTATCTCCAAAAAATTTTATAGATTGCTTGTCGAACAGCGAGTTGTATTGTTGGTAGACAACTTTGCAAATAGTTCCGTAGGTATGATTACCGGTGTAGGATAGTAAAGTTTTTTTTAGCTTATCAAGATCCATATTCCATGTGTCAAAAAGCCATTGTTCAATAAGATCGTGATAGAATGATAATATTTGTTTCTCTTCCCAGTCAATAATTTTTCCATATTTTGGATATAGATTAACGATAAACTGACATTCGGGTGGGAAGCTTACATTTGGGTGTGCATCAAAAAGTGTTCGCAGTAATGTTGTTCCCGATCTGGGCCTGCCAACAACAAAGAAAAATGGGATTCTGTTTAATTGTTCCATTTATTAATAATCTTATTTTTTAACTCGATGAAGATTCTTGCATCAGATTTCTTGAATCTTAAAATCTCAAAAAAACTTATTTTTACAACTTTGGTGTATATTATCCAATATCCCAAAGTTCCAAGCGTATAGCTTATGTTAGAAGCTATGGCGGCTCCTTTTCCTCCATATTTAGGGATTAGAAAAAAGTTAAGGATAACATTGATAATTAGAGCCGGGAGAAATACATATACAGCAAGTTGAGGTTTGCCCATTCCCGCAAGTTGTCCGCTAATTACTCTGAAAATTACGAGTATTATAACCCCGGGCAAAATGAATTGAAGTATTTCAACACTTGCTGTAAAGTCAATTCCAAAAACAAGAGGAATGAAATATGGAGCAATCAAAATTGCAATTAGGGAAAGTACAAAGATTAGAACAAAAGACAAACGCGCAAGCGATACGGTTGATTCGGTCATTAATGATTGATCCTTAATGTTTGCTGTTCTGCTAAATAGTACAATACTGATAGCAAAGGGAATTTGCCATAATTGTTCGGCTATATGAATACCAAGTGAATAAATACCCACCTCATGTATTGTACTTAGTTTTTCAAGAAGAAGGATATCAACACGATAGTTTAATTGTATAACGAAAAAGGTAAAAGCAAACATAATCCCAAGTTTTAGCAATTGTTTTACTATTGCCGGTATATAAACCAGTCGTATTTTAAATTTTATTGATACCCTGTAGAGTGCCCAAAATCCCACCAGTATATTGGCAGCGGTTAATGAAATTATTGCTCCTAATAAACCTGTTTTAAAATACCAAACCAATACAATAGCCAATAGCAAGTTTATTAAGTTAATTGCCCATTCAAACCTGTTGGCTTCTTTAATTTCATCTTTACCCAAGAAAATGCCGCCGATGTATATTATTCCCAATCTAAAAGGTATAATAATAACAACTAAACTCACTAATATAATTGTGTATTCAGGTTCATAAAACAACGAGTATGCACCAATACTTGAAATTATACCTATTATCCCTGTAAATATTAGTATGAAGAGTACAGATGAAACAATTTCATCATCTGTATATTTCTTTTGGCCAATCATGAAAATGGAAGCACCACGGATACCTAAATGTGTAAAACTTACCACAATTAATGGGATTACAAGCAGTGCATAGTACAAACCAAATCCATCAACTCCTAGTATTCGGGTAAGAAGGATAACAACAAGAACACCACAAAGTATTGAAAATACGTTGCTGTTTAATACACCAATAAAGTCCCTTGCAAATCGTCGTTTAGCCATTAGGTTTGTTGATAATACCCACATTAATAATATACAAAGAACGCATTTTTTTAGCAATTAATCTCTGTACTTATATCATCAATATTTGAGAATACTTGGCTATTTTTGCCAATAGTATCCAATAACTCTGTTGGTTTCCAAAAATCACGATATGAATAACTTATCAGATTTGATAATGGCAGAACATTCACGTCAACAGGCTGATTTTATTGCAGACATAGTGCTCAGTAAGCCTTCATATCTTGATGAACTATTGAATATTGTTTTTCGAAATCAAGAGCCAATCTCACGAAGAGCTTCATGGCCACTACGAATAATTAGCGAGAGGGATAAAAATATATTGGAACCATACATTTCAACAATTATTAAGCGATTACCAGAAATTGATAATGTTGCGATACAACGAGCATTTCTTGCTATTCTGGTTAATGTTAATATTCCTGAGGAAAATTATGGAGAGCTATTACAGTTTACTTTTGATATATTGATAAATCCTGGGTCCCCAGTTGCTTCATTAATATACTCCACGGATATTTTCTATAAGATTTCAATAAATGAGCCTGATTTGTTAAATGAATTAAAACTAATTCTTGAACAGTTACTTCCGTTTGGTTCTGCTGGTGTTAAATCCAAATGTCGGAAAACCATCAAAAAGATTGATAGGTTAGATAGAAACCGTTCATAATTATCAATTGCACAAATAAGCTTAATTTTGCAGCTTGAATCCCGTAAAGAAAAACTAAAATGAATCTTGGAATATTTAATACATTATCGGCAAAACGAAGAACACTAAATGGCTATTATCTTGTTGATGATGAGGGTAATGAAGTTCTGTTGCCAAATAAGTATGTGCCTGGTGGTATGAAAGTTGGCGATGAAATATCTGTGTTTATTTTTAAAGATTCTGAAGATCGGATAACAGCAACCACAATTGTTCCACTTATAATGTTGAATGAATTTGCTGTACTCGAAGTAGTTGATATAAATCCTGTTGGTGCTTTTCTTGACTGGGGACTGGAAAAAGATTTACTCGTACCATATTCTGAGCAAAATGAAAGAATGAATATTGGGAAAAGTTATCCTGTATATTTATTTCTTGATAAGGATTCACAGCGTCTTGTGGCAACATGCAAGACAAATAAATATTTAGAGGCTGAGGATATAAGTGTAAAAAACGGGCAGGAAGTTGATTTGTTAATATGTAATCCAACGGATTTGGGTATAAATGTTATTATCAATAATTTACATAGGGGACTGCTGTATGACAACGAGCTGTTCCAGGCTGTAACACCGGGAGAAAGAATAAAGGGTTATATAAAGCTAGTTCGTCCAGATAATAAAATTGATGTAAGTCTGCAAAAGCAAGGCTATATAAACGTTGAGCCAAATTCAAAAAAAATCCTTGAAAAACTAAAGGAGAATAATGGGTTCATGAACCTGACCGATAAAACCGATCCCATAATAATACTAGCCAAACTTGAAATGAGCAAAAAAGTATTTAAAAAGGCTATAGGAGCTCTATACAAGCAAAAATTAATTAGAATTGAAAAGGATGGGATTTATTTGGTAACAGAATAATTTGAGAATGATAATGACTATGTAAGTGTTATTATTCTTATCTTGTAGTTAGGTGCAACTTAAATACTGTATGTGCTGTAGATGATATTGAACATAAACAAACTCAATATATTATGAATGAAGATAAAATGATATTAAAATTTGGATTATACTCATCACTATCTTTAACTCTGCTGACGATTATTACATGGGGGTTTGCAATGACAGCTGTCCCACCTGCTGGACCATACTGTCCTGCTGATTGTATGAGTTATCCTTTTGCTGATATTCTTTCATATTACCCAAGAGATTACTACTGGATGTATCTTTCAATTTTTCAGTTATTTGCGTATTTATTATTTATTGTTTCAAATCATTTTATCGCACCAATCGAAAAAAAGTTGTTTAGTTTCATCAGTGTTACTTTTGCTCTTATTTCGGCTATAGTTTTATTGATTGCTTATTTCGTTCAATTTTCAGTCGTTCCAATAAGTATGATGAAAGGTGAAACAGATGGAATTGCGTTAATCACTCAATATAATGGACACGGGATATTTATTGCATTGGAAGAATTAGGCTACATTACTATGAGTATTTCGTTCTTATTTTTAGCCATGGTATTTTCTAAAAAAAACAGGTTAGAAAAGGCTATTCGTTTGATACTTATTATATCTCCTTTATTGACAGGACTTTCATTTATTTTATATTCTATCAAATTTGGAATTGATAGAAGTTATCGATTCGAAGTCGTCACTATTACCATAAATTGGTTAATAACAATAACTATTGGAATTTTAATAAGCATAGTTATAAAGAATAGATTAAAAATGATAAAATAATGGCAGCACCTTATAATACCTATATGTGATGCTGGGTTCAGAGGATAATTAAATCGCAGTCTTTCGTTGCAATACTTCCTATTTGTCGATGACAATTGGCGTAGAAAAAGAAAATCTGAAAAAACGAATTGGCTCGTGCAGGTTTAGGGAATAAGTAATTCGAAACCCCGCACTACCCAATGCCCAAACGATGGCTGTATAAACTAAGTGAGAAAATGATTGAAATCTACTATAAGAATAATGATATAAAAAAATATAAATCTATTGATGAATTCGAATATTTTCCAGACAAGATATTCAGCATCAGGTTTATTGGTTTCATAAATTCAGATTTAGAAGCAATTTCTAAAAAGTTTGGGCTTGATTTAACTTCTTTTAGCAGAAGTGAGGATTTAGAAATAAGTTCACATTATATTGAATCAATAGATCAGTTGTCGTTAAACTTTACCATACCAAGTTATTCTATGAGTGAATTTTTTGAGGAAAAGGATATTTATATTTTGATTAAAAATGATATTGTATTTACATTTCTTTCATTAGAGATTGAAGATAGCTTAAATCAATTATCAAAATTTATTTATAGTTTTGAGAATACAAAATTTGATACGTATCATCAACTTTTTATTTTTCAAATTGGGGTAATCTCAGATTATTATGCAGATATTGTTGAGTTAATTTCAAAAAAAATTAAGGACCTTTTTCAAAAGACTCTCAAATCAAAACAATTTAAAGAAAATGACTTGGATTACATTGCAGAATTAAGGTTTAATAATCTCCTCATTAGGGAATCTCTTTCTGAATTTCAAAGGATTCTTCTTCTGTTAAAAAAGAGCGATAAAAATAAGGATAATATATTCAAAAAGGTTGGTGAAGAAATTGATGACCTTACAGTTATAGCTGATTATTTACAATATAATTTTAATAGATTAGACGACTTGAATGGGAATATTAATAGTAAGATTGAATTAGAACAAAACAAAATTTTTAAAATCCTAACTATAATAACTGTGTGCATATCATTACCCACTTTAATTGTAGGAATATATGGAATGAATTTTAAACATATGCCTGAATTAAAATGGGTTTTGGGATATCCGATTGTAGTTCTAGTATTAATACTAAGTTTCATCTTCCCTTTGATCTATTTTAAAAGAAAGAAATGGTTCTAAAGAATGTCAAAATGGGAGGAACTATCCGCAAAATATTGTATCAAGAAAGCAAGCCAATATACCTGATGTTAATATTTTCAGTTTTTATGATTTCAGGTATTGGTCAAAACGAAAAGAGTTTGATAGAAAATGGAGCTGTTCGATCAAATACAAATCCTAACACTACATCTTTAGAAGGAAACCAGCCTGCCAGCCAAAAAGCAGAGGTTCCTTGGGTTGATCCTCTTTTCTTTATTGATGGTCAACTATGCCAACATGTCCGTAAAATATTTCAAGATAAAAGTGGAAATCTCTGGTTCGGTACCAATAACTATGGGATCATGCGGTTCAACGGAGATACTCTGGAGTATTTCTCTGAAAAAGAAGGGCTCAAAGGAGGCCGGATAACCGGAATTGTTGAAGATAAAGATGGTAATGTATGGTTTGGCGCCTACGGGGGAATATACAAATACAACAATAAACACCCGAATAATGGTAAGGCAAGGTTTACTAATTTCTCCGAGAAAGATGGCCTGATTGATAATGAAGTATGGAGCTTGTTTATAGACAGTAAGGGAATATTCTGGGTAGGTACAACAGTAGGCATTAGTCGATTTGATGGGAAGGAGTTTACCCCTTTTCCTATTCCAAAAGCACATGTAAAGGATACTACTACAACATTTTTCTTCGACAGAATTACATGTATCATGGAAGATAGAAACGGTACCTACTGGTTTGGTACCGATGGATTTGGTATTTGCAAATACGATGGAAAAACTTTTACTCATATTACAATGGAAGATGGTCTTTGTGATAATAACATCTATGATATTATGGAAGATAGTAAGGGAAACATTTGGATAGGTACTATGTTTGGTGGGGTAAGTATGTATGATGGAAATTCATTTACTAATTTTACCCAGGATGGAGTTATTGATGGTATCGAAGTAGGTGGATTTTATGAAGATAAAAATGGAAACATTTGGTTTGCTGCTGAAAATTTTGGGGTGTACCGCTACAACCCGTCTACCAAACGGGTAGGTGGAAAAGCCCTAACTGATAGTAAATCAGGCTTTACCAATTTCTATAGAAAGGAAGGGATCGTAACTAATGGTATACTGAGCATCCTAGAAGATAATGAAGGTCGGTTTTGGTTTGGTGGTTGGGGAGGGCTCTTTCGGTATTATCCGTCTGCCGAAAAAGAAGGCGGGGAATCCTTTTTTAGTGTTACAAGTGAAGGGCCATGGAAATAATGTTGAATCAATATATGAAAGAAGTATCGTAAGAGTTCAAATAAAAAATACAAAGAACTTGAAACAAAAGAAAATAATGATGAATGTAATATGAAAACCTAACACTATGTATAAGACAAATTCTATGGATGCATATCACATTTAATAGCTTTTAACTTTGTAAAAATATATATGCACAAATAATAAGTTTTACAGAACCTAGTCGATTATTATTTCAATAATTCATTATAGATATTATAATTATCATCATCAAAACAAACAAAAATAACCTCTTCTGGTAATTGGTTTTTGTTAAGAAAATCAACAACTGTTTTAATGGCTAATTCAGCAGCCTCCTTTTTTGGAAAGCCATAAATTCCGGTACTGATGTTTGGAAAAGCAATCGAACTAACATTGTTTTGTACTGCAATATCCAAACTTGTTTTATAACAGCTTTCCAGAAGTTCCCTTTCATTTGAATTTCCTCCTCGCCAAACCGGACCAACAGTGTGAATTATATATTTTGCTGGTAGTTTAAATCCTTGAGTGATTTTTGCGTCACCTGTCGGGCAGCCGTTGAGTAAGCTACAAGCTATTGCTAGTTCTGTTCCTGCAGCTCTATGTATTGCCCCGTCTACACCACCACCTCCGGCAAGTTTGCTGTTTGCAGCATTTACAATTGCATTAACATTGAGTTTTGTTATGTCATCTTTGATGAGGGATATTCTTCTTTTGTAATTAGTCATTGGATAATTGGTAATTTGTTATTGGATAATTGGTCATTAGGAAAGGTCATTTGCTGTGGTACTAATTGTCATTTATGGTCATTAATTGTCCACAACCCAAAACTCACAACCCAGAACCCTAAACTTTATCAACAATAAGCTGAGCATTTTGATATCCATAAACAACTACTTCCACACCTTTTTCAATCATACCCGAACGTGCAGTTGCGTCAAAAAGTTCATCGTTAAATATTACTTTTCCTGCAGGTCTCAAAACGGTATGAGTCATGCCTGTTTTACCAATCAAATCACTGTATTGTGTTGAAGCTGATGTATATCCTTCATTAGTATTTTGAACCTTATCTAAAGCCAAATGACCAAACATTTGTGTTGTAAATACCTGCTTGCTAACCACTATTGACCCAAAAATGGCAATAAAGAAGGCAATGATAACAACTAAAAATGCCCCTACAATACCGGATGTGTCGATATCAAAAAATCCGGGGCCAACATTGCCTACCATACTGAGGGTTAGTCCGGTAATCATCAAAAATACACCTGTTATTCCAAATACTCCAAATCCGGGAATTGCAAATATTTCTACAGCCAGTAATATCAGACCTGCGATAAAAAGTAGTATTTCCCAATTGTTAGCTAAACCTTCAAGATATAAGGGCGCGAAGTACAAAATTGCAGCTACTATTGAAGCTGCTATAGGAAAACCGATACCGGGCGATTGTAATTCGAAATATATACCACCGATGATAATAAGTACCAGAACCCCACTAATCATAGGGTTTATTAACCATCCAATAATTTTGTCGGAGGCTGAAATATGATGTTCGATGAAAACATAATCTTTAAAACCGGCATGCTCCATTAATTCTTTTATGTCATTCACTTTGGCACTGCAAAAATTATGTGCTATTGCTTCAGAAACTGTGAATGTTAGCACCTGGCCTGTATCACTAATACCATCAATATATATTTTAGGATCAACCATTGCCTGTGCAATTTCCGGGTCACGGCCTTTTGCTTCAGCAGTTGCTCTCATCATAGATCTCATATACGATTGATATTTATCGGGTAATACTTTCCCTTCCCCATCAACAACTGTGGCAGCGCCTATACTTGCTCCAGGGGCCATATATATACTATCACAAGCTATTGATATTAAAGCTCCTGCAGAAGCTGCGTTTTTATCGATAAATACATAAATTGGAATGTTAGAGTCAAGTATCTTTGTCCTAATTGAATCAGCAGCGTCGAGCATGCCACCATAGGTATTCATCCTGATTAAAATTAAATCGGCATTTTGTTCACTGGCATTTTCAATTGCCAATTTGGTGGTCCTCCATACGGGTGGAGCTATCATTTCATCAATGTTGAAAACATATACCTTAGTATGGGTACTGTCGGGTGAGCTTAGTCCTACTAAGAAAACTGAAACAAAAAGCAATAGTAATAATACCTTGATCCTATGAATTTTCATTATGTTTTTTTCTGAGTTTATTAATTCGCTTAACTCGTCTTCTTGCAGCTTGCCTACGCCAGTATTTACCCCAAACAATGTTTGTCCACATTCTTTCGTGAAAATAATAGAGAATAAGTTTTGCGACTATGTCAACGGCTGTTATTAATGAAACGGCTCCAATAATTTCTTTAAAAGCTGTTTCTGTTGTTTGAGTGAATATTGTAAAGCTGATAATAAAGGTTGATCCTGATGCAATTAGCCGCCAGCTTATGGCTTTTAATATGCTCCTAGAGGGACTATCCTTGTCAATATCGTGATGCTTTGAGTTATCCATTATTAAATTTGTTTTAACCTACAAGTATACGAAATATTTAATGAATTATGGATTAATTATTGATTCAAAAAAATGATTAATTTTTAAGTTGAATTCATTATGAACTAGTTTATTGGATGCAATAATTTCTTTTCCAAAAATAAAATTACTATTTCCACTAAAATCAGTAACCAAACCTCCCGCTTGTTTTACTATTAATACTCCTGCAGCCACGTCCCATGTTTGGAGGCCATACTCATAGAATAAATCGAAGCGCCCACATGCCACATATGCTAAATCAACTGCTGCTGAACCTAGTCTTCTAATTCCTCTGGATGATTGCATTAAATCGCTTAATAGTTCCATATATTGAGGAAGTTTTGAATAATCATAATATGGAAAACCAGTTGCTATTAATGATGAATTAAGATCCTTGGTCTTGGAAACTTGAATTACATTCCCATTCATTAATGCGGGACCATTTTTCCATGCATAAAAACATTCGTTGAGGTTTATTTCATAAATCACTCCAATTATAACTTCATCATAATCCATTAAACCAATCGAAACAGAAAATGGTGGTAGGCCATGAATGAAATTTGTTGTGCCATCAAGTGGATCGATAACCCAATTAAATCTACTGGCTTTTTGTAAACTATCGTCTTCTTCAGCTATAAAACCAGCTTCGGGTAATAACTTATGTAGTTCTTTAACGATAATTTTTTCCGACTGTTTATCAACATATGTGACCAGATTATGAATTCCCTTCTCCTCAATATCAGAATTAATCAACTTACTAACTTCCTGCTTAATAAAGTGACCCACCTCTTTACTCAGAACTACAACTTGTTTGGTGATTATTTCGAGGTTCATTTTTTAATGATTGAATGATTAATTGGTTTTTTTCTGAAATCTATAGTAAACACTATTAAAAAAACTAATCCAACGATAAAGAGTATTGTGGAAATTATTTCGGCTTGTGTAACTTTTAATCCAATAAATTCAAAAACGTTGTTTACTCTGATTTTTTCAATCAGAAATCTTTCAAGACCATTTAACATTAGGTATATGGCAAAAAGAGCACCTGGTACAACGAGCTTTTTTCTTATGCTCCAAAGTATACCAAATATTACCAGAGCCATTGATGTTTCGTAAATGGGGGTAGGGAATACTGGTTGAAACAGTTGATAGCAATTTGATCCTAAGCACCCATCTATTGGAACACCTTGATTTAATATGTTATGTGGATAATTGTAAGCCCATGTCCAATGGGGTAAAAATGATAACCACTCAGGTTGTGGCAAGAGGTTTACAATCCCCCAATCCCCATCACCTGCAACCTGGCACCCAATTCTTCCAATACCATAAGCAATAATGAGTGGAGGGGCAACACAATCTGCCATATGGCGCCATGGAATATTATGTTTTTCGCCATATATGCCAACAGCAAATGCTGCTACAATAAAACCACCATAAAATGTTAACCCACTAAAGGAAAGCATTGAACTAACCGGATCACGCAAAAATTCATCCATATTTTCAAGTTGATGGAAAATTTTTGCTCCAACAATTCCAAAAATAACTGCAATAAAAACAATTGGCCACATTTGATCTTTGGCAGGTACTAACTCTTCTTTCCACCTTGGTTCTTCTAACTTTTGTTTGTTCTTCGAGTAATATTGAAAATATGTAATCAAGATAGCTATAATTATACCTCCAATCCAAGACCCTTCGGATGAGAAAATGTAGCCCTGAGGATTATGTAACATTAAATCGTAATGTACAATTATGCCACTTAATTTGAAACCAACTAACAGGCTAATAATAAAAGTGATAATTAGTTCACTTATTGAAGCAGGCTTTCCAATAAGGGTTCTTCTTTTTGTTGATCCTATCAAGCCCTCCTTTTCTTTCCTCTTAAACTCATGCCTTAATAACAATGCGGCCACAAGAAATGCCATTGCCAGAAAGAATCCATAACTTTGGATTGGAAGATTGATATTTGTTCCAAAAATATCATTAATAAAGTCGCTAATTCTAGGATACATTATGCAATTTTTTTAAAGATTAAAAGTATAGATTTTTGTTGTTGATATGTCGTAAGTTGCAATGAAAATTTTAAGTATGAGTATATGGAATATTCATTTTCAGTGATGGTGTATTAAAGTCAAACTTTATTACGAATCAGTTGCTGAAGTAATATCCCTCCAACAATAAAAACCAGTCCAATTAATGTGGAAAAATGAATCTCTTCGCCTACAGTAAACCTTATGACGAACAAAGCTATAAATGGCGACAAATATATAAGGTTACTAACTTTGGCTGTATCACTTGAGTTTTTAAGTGCTAGTAACCAAATTACAAAAGTCAGACTCATCTCGAATATGCCAATGTAAACACTTCCGAATAGAGCATATCCTGTTGGAAATGAAATATGTTTAGATGTGAACAATAAATATACGAAGATGTAAAGAAACCCAAATATCAGATTTAAAAAAATCTTACCTGTTTCTTCTCTGTTGTCCTTCATATTCAATATCCAATATATTGCCCATAAAAATGAGCTTCCAACAGCGAGAATTATTCCCCATAGATTTGAGTTACCTATGTTTGTAATGTTGCCATGAGTGCTAATTATTATGATTCCAAAAAAGCTAATAAAAATTGCTACAAAACTCCATGCGCTTATTTTCTGTTTCAAAAATACAACCGACATAATTACAAGCACAATGGGCCATGTATAGTTAAGAGTTCCTGCAATTTGAGCTTCAAGCAAATCGTATGCTTTAAATAGAACCACATAATATAAAAATGGATTAAACAAACCCATAATTGCTGATGCCCTAATGTCACCAAATGTGATGTTTTTAAATATTAATGGTTTTTTACCAATTTGGTTGATTACAAAAAGTATTATTGCCCCAAACATAGAAGCCCAAAAAAGCAATTGATCGAAAGCAATATAACGAAGGGTAATTTTAAAAGCAGAACTCATTGTTGACCAAAATAATACAGCCAATAGAGCCAATAAATATGCTTTATTTTGATTCGATATATTTTTCAACTTATGTAATAATTTATATTAATGCGAAACTGCCCAAGAGGGCATAACTCCGGGTTCAATTCCAAATACCCATGAGCCCCAAAAATAGGTTATTATTGTTACTGTAATTACACCAACTATATTTAGCATAAAACCTGTTCGGGCCATCTGCATTACCGTTATCTTATTTGATCCGAAAACAATTGCATTTGGTGGGGTAGCTACAGGAAGCATGAAGGCCATTGAGGCACTAATAGTTGCGGGAAGCATAAAAAGTAAAGGATTCACATTTATTGAAACTGACATACCAGCCAGTACAGGAAGTAACATTTCGGTTGTTGCTGTATTTGAGGTTAGTTCGGTTAAAAATGTCATGGTTAAGGCAATAATTGCAATAATTAATATTGGATGAAGCCCGCCAATACTACTCAGTTGTTCGCCTACCCATATTGAAAGTCCAGATTCTTTAAATGCACTGGCTAATGCAAATCCTCCACCAAAAAGAAGAACAATATTCCAGGGTAATTTCGATGCAGTATTCCAATCCATAATCCGTTTTCCTATCTGATTCTTGGATGGAATAATAAAAAGGACAATCGATAATGCTATGGCAACGGTTCCGTCGTTTATGTAGGCGGGCGACGAAAATAAAGCACTCCATCCGGGAATATCAAAATTACCAACCTTTATTCCTGCACGTGTAAGCCATAATAAGGCTAGTATAGAAAATACAATTGCTACTGCCTGTTGTTCATATGTAGATTTTCCAAGTTCATTATACTGTTTTTTGAAGTTGATTTCCTTAAGAGCTCCAAATGATTTTTTTGGTTTATAAATTGCATAGAGATAAATCCATGTAATGATAAAAAGAGTAATACTAATTGGAAGTGCATATATAAACCATGCGGAGAAACTTATCTCGGGAGCCTGGGGAAACATAATCTGGAAAATCCTCGCAAACGATAAATTTGGTGGAGTTCCTACCAGAGTTGCAATACCACCAATTGATGCACTGTATGCAACACCTAGTAATAATCCAACTGTGTATTTGTTTAACTCTTTTTCTTCAATAAACTCTTCAAGTTTTTTTGTTATTGATAATAGTATGGGAACCATCATCATCGCAGTGGCAGTATTGGATATCCACATTGAAAGAAAAGATGTTGCAAGCATGAAACCCAATAATATCCTTGCCGGACTAGAGCCAGTAATTAGTAATATCCTAATGGCAATACGCTTGTGCAGATCCCATTTTTGCATGGCAAGTGCTACCAGAAATCCGCCAATAAATAAAAAAATAACATGATTGAAATATGTTGATGACACATTTTTCCCATCCATCACACCAAAGAGCGGGAAAAGAACCACCGGTAGCAATGCGGTAATTGCCAAAGGTATTACTTCTGTTATCCACCATAGTGCCATAAGAACAGCAATTCCAAATGTATAGGTTACCTCAGGTTTGCCAGGTTCCAGGTCCACGAAAAATGTAATCCATACAAAGAGTATAGGTGCAATAAAAAAACCAATTATATTTTTAAAGCTTGTATTTTTCAGGTTGACTATGCTCATGATCACAATGTGAAATCAAAACATGCGAATTTATAAAAATTACAGTTTGTGTGCAAATACCAGAAAATTGACTAATAATAAAATCAATATGATAGTTTTCGATATTAATTAAAAAAATAGTACCTTTGTGCTCTTTTTTTATTAAATAATTATTGATTATGAGGAAGTTAGCTGTTGTTGCTTTTGGGGGAAATGCTTTATTAAAAGCCGGACAAAAAGGTACTGTTGAAGAACAGGAATTAAATGCCTACGAAGCAAGTAAAAATCTGATTAAATTGATGAACAGGCGCTATAATCTTGTGTTAACACATGGTAATGGTCCTCAAGTTGGTAACATACTAATGGCAAATACAGCTGGCAATAAATTATATGGCTTACCTGATATGCCTCTGGATATTAGTGTTGCATACTCACAAGGTTTTATTGCCTATTTACTCGAGCAGCAATTGCGTAATGTGTTAATGGAGAATGATTTAGATCAGGATGTAATCTCAATTATAACTCAGGTTCTCGTGAATAAGGATGATCCTGCATTTTTAAATCCCACGAAGCCAATAGGCCCTTATTTTACAAAAGAGGAGGCTGATAAATTTATGGCAGAATCAGGTGCAGTTTTCAAAGAAGATAAAGCGCGTGGCGGATGGCGAAAAGTTGTTGCCTCTCCTGAACCACTTGTGATATTTAATATGAGATCCATCGAAAAGATTGCCGGATCAGGACATATTGCTATTGCAGTTGGAGGTGGAGGAATACCATGCTACTACAAAAAAGAAAATAAATTGGAAGGTATAGATGCAGTTATTGATAAGGATCTTGCATCTGCACTTTTGGCTTCACAAATCCATGCCAATAAACTATTCATACTTACAGATGTCCCTAAAGTTTGTCTTAATTTTAATACACCACAGCAGAAAACCCTTGACAGAATGAGTATAGCTGAGGCCAAGCAACATTTATTGGATGGCCAATTTGGTGCAGGGAGTATGGGACCAAAAATTCAGGCAGCCATAAATTTCGTTGTTCGTAGTGGTAAAGATGCAATTATTACGGCACCGGAATTACTTGGTGTTGATAATGGTGGAACAAGGATAACGATTGTATAACACCTACATTCTAAGGTTGGTTTATAGATATTTAGACCAACTTTGGATGTCTAAAAATTTGAAGCAGCGGTTCCCTGGCCTTGCCTTTTAACGGCTACGTCCACAGTTCTTTCATTTTCCATTTTTACATAGAAGGCAACTTTTTCAAGAGTTGTAATCATGTCATATTCTTCCAGATAAACCCCATCGGGCACTTCAACAGGTTTGGGCGTATAATTTAGTATTCCTTTAATACCGGATTCAACCAGCTTTTTGGCAATAGCTGTTGACTGAGTATCAGGAACTGTAATAATCCCAATTTCAATGTTCTGTTCTTGGATAACCTGACTCATTGTTTTGCAGTCGTAACATGGAATACCGTTTACAGTCTTGCCAATTTTATCTGGATTAACATCAAAACCAGCAGCAATTGATAGTTTGTGTCGTTTTCCGGAAAAGTAATTAATCAATGCTCTACCAAGATTACCCATCCCTACAATAGCAACTTTAATACCTTCTTCGCTATCAATAATATCAGCAATTAAATCAATCAATTCCTTTATATTGTATCCTTTTCTTAAGGTTCCTGAATATCCGATTAGCATTAAATCACGTCTTACCTGTACAGGAGTAATATGTTGAATTTTTGCAATCTCATGCGAAAAAATATGATCTTTATTGTTATCAAGACAGATTAACAATGCTCTACGGTATTGACTTAACCGTTCGATTGTTTTATGTGGTAGCTGTTTAAAAGTGTCGCGTGCGTTCATCAAAGTTAGTAATTGTTAATTTAATAACAGTGCAAATATATATTTGATGTTTTTAATATGCAACTATTTGATAATATATTAATAATTAAACAAGCAATGAGAAGCTAATAAACATGTAGTCAGTGAAATATAACTATCAACTCAGTGAATTTGGTTGCATTAGCTAAATAAGTGTATTTTCGTCAAAAAAATCTATGAAAAGAATTATTGCAATTGTTACATTATTTGTGTCACTTTCATCATGTAGTTCGCTAGATGTTACATATGATTACGATAGATCAGTAAACTTTAATCAGTTTAGTACATTTAGTTTTTATCCCTGGGATTATAAGCATGGTTTTCAAATAAACGAATATGACAAGCAGACCATAATGACGGCCATTAAAAGTGAAATGGAGCAAAAAGGATATACTTATCAAAAACAGGGAGGTGAACTGGCCGTATCCATCTTTTTAACGATTAAGGGTAAAACGAGTTACAAAGCATATACTAATCATTATGGAGGTTGGGCCGGATATGGAGGAGGCTGGGGTTACTCCGGTTTTGGTTATGGCTATGGTTATGGTCCCGGATTTTCATCTACTACAGTAACTCAGACCAATTACAATGAAGGAACTTTGATAATAGATGTGTTTAGTATTGCTAATAAAAAATTAATATGGCAGGGAATTGGCTCCCGTCAAATTGAAGAAAATCTAGATGTAAGAGACAGAACACTTCCTAAAAATGTTGCCCAGATATTGGCAAGTTTTCCCAAGTTGAAAAAAGATAAAAAATAATATTCAATTCAAAAAAAGTTAGAATGAAAAAACTTATTTTTCCATTACTCATAATTCTATTTCTTTCAGCTTGCAATCCTTGGAAATTTGTAAGTGAGTATAACCATAATGTGGATTTTACCAATTATAAAACTTTTGGACTGTTAAATTGGGACCCTGTAAACGATAAGGTGGTAAATACCCAAACAAAAGAGTATATTCTCATGTCGATTAAAGATGAGATGGAGAAGCGAGGTTATATATACCAAAAAGCTGATGCTGAGCTTCAAGTATCAGTATATGTAGTTGTTCAGGAAGAAACAAGTTATTCAGGCTATAATAATCACTATGCAGGCTATAATGGTTATAGTTCGATTGCTGTAGGAGTTGGAGTAGGATCAGGAGGTGTGGGAGTTGGCGCTGTGGGTTACGGTATGCCGATGTATCCTTATTCTGTTGTGAAACACGATTACAATATGGGTACGGTTGTAGTCGACTTATTGGATCATTCAAAAAAACAAATTGTTTGGCAGGGAGTTGCTACCGGTAGAATTGCTCGCGAAACAGCTAGCGAGAGTAATGTAAAAAGGGATATTGGGCGACTTTTCAAGAAACTTCCAGTTAAAAAGATTAAAGAGTAGGAAGAGGCTCTATCTGTTGATAGATATGACAATTACTTGATAAATAGGCTATTTCTAAAAACGGAAATCATATCCGAATGAAATTTGTTTGCGCTCAAGAAAACCTGCCTCGATTATAAAATGATGATGGTTATTAATAACCCATGATCCTCCAATAATAAAATTCCATTGTTGAACTGCCGAAATTTTTCCTGAGTATGTAGCTTCCTTCCCAAATAATGGAACAAACATCGGGTTTATATCCGCTACATCTATCTTGCCTGTAAAGGATTGGTCGTTACTGATGAACATACCTCCAACCCATAATGCGCCATATGATTTCTTATGAGTTTTGCCAATAAAAATACCGATTTTTGGACTGAAAAAATGATTATGAAGATTATCATCCATATCGGTGGGATCAGTTACTGAATAGTTATAATCGGCCATAATAAAGAAGCTACGGAATCCCATGGAAAATGTTGCTCCTATGCCATAGGTTGGGCCAACATAACCAATTTCATCATGAATCTCAAAAGTTGTATCCACAATTATCGAATCAATTATCGGGATATTTTCCACAACAATATATGGAACAACAAGATTGGGTGAAATAACACCTTTGGTATATCCATAAATTCCATAAACATTTAAAAAGGGAAGAACCCAGATGTTTGGCCTAATCTGGCCTTTAAATTCATAAGCAGTTGTATTTTGATAAAGTGTGTCAGCTCTTGCTGTTATGCTTGTTGAGTCGGATGATAATAGTAGCTTGCTGGCTTTATAAGCCTGATCGTAATATATTGAATGAAAGCCAATTCCAAATGGCAATGGTATGTTTCTGTCGCTTTTCCTTGCCTTGCTTCCGAAAATTGGTGGAATATTTACAATAGGATTGGCTTTGTTAGTATAAACTTCTGATCCCTTAAAAGAAATAACTTCCATATTACTAATACAACCAAAACCTTGTTGTTGTGCTTTTATTTGTTGGCTAAAAAGAACTATAAATAGAATAACGGAAAGTGTATTTATTTTCATTGGTTATTGGTAATTAGCAATTGGTCATAATTCATTGGTTATTAGTTATTTTACAATTTGTTATTAATCAATAATCAATTAAAATATCTCTGACAAATCTATAAAAATAATGACCAAAATAGAAAAGCTATATATGAGACAGACAGAACTATGCCTTCAATACGGGTAATTGTTCGAGCTGCTCCTCCTATCCTTATAACCAACATCAAAAACAATGAAGATACAAGAAGTATCCCTATTTCAATATTTAGATTACTGTCGAAAGCTATGGGATTAATTACAGCGCTTGTTCCAAGAACCAAAAAAATATTGAATACGTTGGATCCCAATGCATTACCAATTGCAATATCGGTGTTCTTTTTGAGAGCCGCAATAACCGATGTAACAAGCTCTGGCAGTGAAGTGGCAACTGCTATAAGTGTAAGGCCAATTGTTGATTCACTTACTCCAAAATCTCGGGATATTGTTAAAGCACCATCTACAATCCATCTACCTCCAAAAAAAAGGCCTAAGCTTCCGGCAATAATTAAAAGAGTAGACTTTAAATATGTATATTTTTTTATTTCACTTTCAATATTGTCGTTACTATCGCTTTTGTTCGAGAAGAGCATGTATAATAGGATGACAAAGAAAATCAACAATATTATTCCATCTATTGTGCCTATTGAATTGGGTGAATTGCTAAAAATAAAGTCATTGGCCAGAACCCCAACAACTAGTATCGCGATAAGGTTTACCCATGAATCTCGTTTGCAAACGCTTGTATTAACTTTTATTGGATATATAATAGCTGCTATTCCTATAATTAATAGGGTATTCATAATATTACTTCCCAGAACATTTCCTATGGCTAATCCGGTATTTCCATTTATGCTGGCAAAAACATTTATTACCAGCTCTGGAAGTGAAGTTCCCAATGCAACAATTGATAATCCAATAATTAGTTGTGATAATCCAGCCTTTGCTCCTATAGATGAAGCTCCATCAACGAGTAGTTTAGCTCCATAAATAAGGATTGCAAAACCGAGAATAAACAATATGTAAGTGGTCATTTTTTTGAGATATTTTTAATGATGATTCACTTAATAGTTCCTTTCCCCAAATATATTTGTTCCAATTCTAATCATGGTACTACCTTCATCAATGGCAATTTTATAATCACCCGACATTCCCATCGAAATTTCTTTAAATGTAATTTCATCCTTGAAAAAGTCATTTTTAAGTAATTTGAAGTTAGTAGCTAGTTGTTTAAATTCGTTTTTTATTTGAAGTAATTCATCAGTATATGTTGCCATTCCCATGACGCCAACAATTTTTATGTTTTTTAAGGTATCGATTACAGGATTGTTTAAAATCTCTTTAGCTTCCTCAAGGTTAAGACCAAACTTTGTACTTTCTTTGGCTATGTGAAATTGTAAAAGACACTCGATTGTTCGATTATTTATAAGAGCATGCTTATTAATTTCTTTAAGTAACTTAATACTATCAACAGCATGTATCATTGCTATGAATGGAGCAATTAATTTAACTTTATTGGTTTGCATGTGTCCGATAAAATGCCATTTTATGTCCTTGGGTAAGTCATTAATTTTGTTAACTAAATCTTGAACCTTATTTTCGCCAAATATGCGTTGTCCAGCATCATAGGCTTCCTGTATTGCTTGGTTTGGTTTGGTTTTTGAAACTGCTACTAGTTGCACATTTTCTGGTATCGATTCTAAAAAGCCAAGTAGATTTTCCCTTATTCCCATTTAATCTGTTTTTTGCAAATTTAGTTTTTATGATTGAACCATGTTATGAGAAAATAGATTTCATTAAGGTTGAAAAATAATAACAAACAATGTAATATCAAGAGCAATAAAAATTAATTTTCCTTTGTATTTGAAGGATCCCAAAGCTCAATTTTGTTGCCTTCAGGGCCCATAATATGAACAAAGTTCCCATAGTTGGTGTACTCAATTGCATCGAGAATATCCACTCCATTTTTTTTAAGGGTATCTATCAAGGCTTCCAAATTATCAACTCTGTAATTAATCATATACTCCTGTTCTGAAGGAGAAAAATAATCTGTTGTATCTGGCATCGGACTCCATTGTAAATAATTTGTTTCGCTTGGATTTATAGGATTTTGAAAGCTAAAAAGAGTACCATATTCATCTGTATTGAATCCCAGGTTATTTTTATACCATTCCTTTAGTTTTTCTGGATTTTTCGATTTAAAAAGTATACCGCCAATTCCGGTGTTAATTGTTGTTTTGCCAATATATAGATCGGTAAAAATAGTATCAATTGGTTCCCAAAGTTCAATTTTGTTATTCTCAGGATCAAGTATATGAAGAAATTTCCCATATTCATAGGATTCAATGGTATCAAGTATTGTGACTCCATCAACCTTAAATTGTTCAAGTAATTCGTCAAGATTTCCTACTCTGTAATTAATCATGAAATCCTTCTCCGAAGGTTCAAAATAAGTAGTTTTATTTGAAAAAGGGCTCCATTGTAAATAGCCACTTTTTTCTGTGTTATCTGCCAATCTGAATTCAAATAACGAACCATATTCATTTGTGACGAGGTTTAAATTTTTCGTGTACCATTTTTTTGTTTCATCAGTATTATCACATTTAAAAAAAATGCCGCCTATACCTGTTACCCCAATATTATTTGTCGATCTCATCTCAGAAATATTCGTTGATTTTTCATTTAATTTATTTACAGACCCGTTACATCCAATCAGGAAAACTGATGAAATAAATAAGTATATTAATCTTCTCATTTATAATCTGATTTAAGTATCTATTAGCCTGTATACTACAAGTGCTGTTATTATTTACATATTTTCAATAACCCTCTGCAACTTCTGTTGCATTTCAATTAAATGGCAACCTATAGTATCATTATCCACGGCCCTAAGTGCAGCAATTGGATCAACAGCAAATACTTCAATATCTCCATTTTCGTTTTCTTCAACGACTACATTGCATGGCATAAATACTCCTATTTTATCTTCTTTTTTCAAAACTTTGTATGCCGAGTGTGGATTGCAGGCTCCAAGAATGGTGTATTTTTTGAAATCAACATCAAGCTTCTTCTTTAAAGTACTTGTAACGTCAATCTCGGTAAGTACACCAAAACCTTCTCTTTTTAATTCTTCAGTAACTTTCTGAACAGTAGCATCAAAACTAGCATCCTTTAATATTTTGGTAAAATAATAGCTCATAATTTATTAATTTGTTTGTTTATATTTATGTTATATAGTGGTTTACTCGATTAAACTATTAATTATTGTTGCCGACTCAGGTATTGATCTGCGTTTTTCAATTAGGTATAAACCAATTTCTTGCGACAAAGTTATAAACTTCTTGTCGGGTTTTGAAATCTCATAAATCTCACATGGTAAAAGCCATTCGTTAGGATAGCTTGATTTTAGCTTCATCCATATGGAAGGCAAAGCCATTTTATCAGTTTTCATTTCTCTTATGTCTCTTACATCTTTGTAAAGGTTATGAAGTTTGATGCTTTTGTTGTCATAAACAATTTGATGTGTTTTTTCTTTTGGAGGATCATACGCCAAACCAAATCCATTGGCATCTGCCGGGCCGCTAAATGCACTTACAATAGTTTCTCCTATGGCCATGTCATATTGCCCCCAGCTTGGTTCGAACAAAGTTTTGCTATCGTGTTTAACTGTGCAATTAATGAAAGTCATTATTAATAACTTACCATCTTTACGGGTGGTTTTTATTAACTCACCAACAACACTAATTCCTGATTCGAATTCAAAAGACGATTGTTTTCCTTCTACTAACTCAATTTTACATAGATCTTCGTCAGATAGGAGACGGGTTGGAATTAATGTGCCTTTAATTTTACCGATGGGAGAACCAAATCCATGTTTGTGATCATTTGGTCCTTCTCCGTGTAGTAATTTGTTATTGTAATTTAATGATGTAGGTCCTGTTGTATTTATGTAAATTGGACTTCCCATATGTATAATAACATCTGTAAAAGTCCCCGAAACCTGAAGTCCTGAAGAGTATTCTATGGTAGCTGTAGAACCTGACTCTATCGCCTTCATTATTCCATCAAGGCCACCGTTTGTAACTGCCATTTGGTTTACAAACTCGTTTAAAACAATAGTTAAGTGTTTAAAACTAGGTGTTACAAATAGCTGAGGTTGAGGTGCAGTGATATCAAAGCTATAGTCTTTAGCATCAAGAGTATATGGGATTTTTTGAACATCATATTTTAGAACACTTTTGCTTTCGCCGATTGATGATAATAATCCAGCTCCATAAATCTTCGGATTATTCATGCTCCCAACCAAACCATATTCAACTGTCCACCAATGAAGGTTTCTTAACAGGGTCATTTCTGAAGGCATTCCTGCGTTGTTAATCGATTGTGATAGTAGTTGTTCAGCTAATTCAATCTCTTCCTCTGACGTAGATGGGTCAGCTTTAAGGATAGAAAGATGTCTGATTGCCTCATAAATTATGTAATCTGATTTTGATGAAAATGCTTTCGATCCAATTTCACCAAAATACCTTAGATATTCAGCATATTCAGGATCTGCTAATATTGGTGCATGACCTGCTGCTTCATGAATAATATCCGGTGCTGGCGTATATTCAATTTGGTTTGCTGACCGGATATCGGCCGCAATAACTAGAACGTTGTGCTTTTGAAATTCCATAAAAGCAGCCGGTGGGATAAAACCATCAACAGTAACTGCAGCCCAACCAATTTTCTCCAACGATCGGTTCATTTCCTCAGTACTTGGTATTTTTTCGATTGAAATACCGGTTTTCTGTAATCCCTCAATGTATGATTTGTGTGCAACATTTTTAAGATACTGAGTATTTTGCTTCATAACTGCACGCCAAACAGACTGATCTTGTGCTGTATAATGATTGTAGTTTTGATCAATTATAAATGATCGTAAGTGTTGTGGTAGATTTGATATTATGGATTCTGCAGTCATGTATCTAATTTGGAAAGAATATAAATTAGTTCAAAAATAGAAATTATTTGTTAGTGAAATAATTAATTTAGCCAATTACCTCATTTTTGCCATGTAATTATTTAAGAACAATACTTTCTGCCAATAATATATGATTGACAAGCCACGTGTTTATATTGCTCTCCCAATTCTTGGTGAATCGGATAATATTAAAGAATTGTTAAACTGTTTCAGACTTCAGGAGTTTAGAAGTTTTGAGATTGTGGCTTGTGTTAATCAGTATGATAGTTGGTGGCAGAATCCTGATAAAGAACATATTTGTAAGGATAATCAGAAGAGCATAGAGCTGCTAAATTTTGAGGCGGATTTGAATATTTATATTATTGATAAGAGTTCAAAAGGAAACGGATGGCCGAAAAAAAAAGGTGGAGTAGGGTGGGCTCGTAAAACAATAATGGATTATATTTCTGATAAATCAGACCCAAAAGATATTATAATTAGTATTGATGCTGATACATATTATCCTATCAACTATATACAATCGGTAATTAGTTTTTTTGATGATAATACCGAACTAACAGGATTGTCGATTCCTTATTATCATAAACTTAACAGAGATAACACCGATAGACTTATACTTCGATACGAAATATATATGAGGTATTATTTATTGAATATGATTAGAATAAACAATCCATATTGTTATACAGCATTAGGATCAGCTATGGCGTTCCCTGTTTGGGCTTATAGAAAAGCCGGTGGGTTAACACCTGTGGTTGCCGGTGAGGATTTTTACTTTTTGCAGAAACTTGTTAAAATTGGTACAATTGGTTTGTGGACTTCTGTACTAGCATATCCATCACCAAGATTTTCAGATCGGGTATCCTTCGGAACAGGACCGGCATTGATGAAAGGTAGTCTAGGGAATTGGACATCCTATCCCCATTATAAATCTGAACATTTCGATAATGTATTTGAAACTTACAGTCTGTTCGATCAGCTATTTATGGAAGAGATAAAAACACCAATGGATGAATTTCTAAGCGAACAAACTAAATATGCTAATATCTGGGCACCATTAAGGAAAAACTATAAGGATCAGAAGAATTTTTGTAAAGCATGCTCAAATAAAGTTGATGGGCTTCGAATTCTACAATATCTGCGAAAGCAGCATGAGGATAATATTAAATCAGACGAAGATATTATTATTGAGTACTTGCATAAATATCACGAAAGTGAAATGGATTCGGATTTACTGCTGAATATTGAGGGTTTAGATTATGAGAAATCACCAATTCGATTGTTAAACACTCTTCGGGACTTTCTTTTTGATAAAGAGATGGAGTTGCGAAAATTTAGGTTCGTAAACATAAATTAAAAATGGATCAACTAATTACCATATTGGGACCCACAGCATCGGGTAAAACTGCACTTGCCGCAAATCTTGCATCACACTTAAACGGTGAGATAATTAGTGCCGATTCGAGACAAATATACCGTGGGATGGATATTGGAACAGGGAAGGATATTGGTGATTATCAGGTTGATGGTAAGCAAATACCCTATCACCTGATTGATATTCTAGAACCTGGTACTCGTTATAATGTATTTGAATTTATGAGTGAATTTACCAATTCGTTCAATATGATAAACAGAAACAAAAAATTACCAATATTGTGTGGGGGTAGTGGGATGTATCTTGATGCAGTATTGCGTGGTTATCAGATGAATAAGGTATGTGAGAATGTTGAACTCAGGGAAAAGTGCAGACTTTTAAGTGTTGAGGAACTTGTGGGTAAACTTAGTTCGTTTGGACCCTTGCACAATATTAGCGATGTTACAGATAAAGATAGACTAATACGAGCAATTGAAATAGCTGAATACCAATCTCAAAACCATGATACAGTTGTTAATCTCCCAAAATTTAACTCAACTAATTTCGGTATATCACACGATAGAATTGTCTTACGTTCACGAATTACAGAAAGATTAAAAATCAGACTGAGTGAAGGCATGGTTGATGAGATTCAGGAACTTTTAAGCAGAGGAATTAAACCCGAAGAACTAATTTATTATGGACTGGAATACAAATTTGTAACAATGTATGTTATTGGTCAGATTTCATACGAAGATATGTTCACACAGCTTAATACCGCAATTCATCAATTTGCCAAACGGCAGATGACATGGTATAGAAGAATGGAGAAGAAAGGAGTAAAAATACATTGGATTGATGGCAGTATTGATTTAAATGATAAATTAGCAGTCATTCTTAACGAGGTTAACTTCTAATAACTAATCTGTTAGTAAAACATTGAAAAAACTATTAACATTTGTATTTTGTTGTTTAGCATATATTACCTATGCTCAACGACCTGTTATTTATGATAAGCCCATGATTGAAGATCCTCAAATTAGGTTTGAGCGACTAACATCTGAAGATGGACTAAGTCACAACCGTGTTACAGATATTATACAGGACAGTCATGGTTTTGTTTGGATTGCAACCGTAGATGGTTTAAATAGGTACGATGGAAAGCAGTTTGAAATCTATAAATATAACCCGGATAATTTTACGAGCCTTACTTCCAGTTTTATATCATGCATTGCTGAAAACAACAAGGGAGAAATATTTATTGGTACTAACAGAGGATTAAATAAGTATAACCGATTAACAAACAGTTTTATATCAATAGGACTAGACAAGATGAATCAATATCCTTCCATAAGGCAAATATTGTTCGATAACGATAGCATTTTGTGGATTGAAACGGGTGATGGTTATTTGATAAAATTTGATGTAAACCAAAGTTTAATACTTAAAGCATATCATCATGATCCTGCCGATCAACAGTATTACCTTTATCATGATATTTACAAGGACAAACAAGGAATATTATGGATTGGAATGAGAGGCCGTGATCCAATGTATTTGGATGTAGATAAGGATCAGTTAGTTAAAATATTTTCAAATGCAGAAGATATTAAAAAGAAACGAACAAATGATATGGCGTGCTTCTATGAGGATACTCATGGAAACTTTTGGTTCACAGCATTGGATGGGATATATTTATTTAATCGCCTAACGAAAGAGTTCAGGAAATTTTTAGGAACCACAACATATGATGTAAAGGAGGATTCATCAGGCAATATTTGGTTTGCAACAGGAAGTGGTGTTATGAGGTACAATCCCGAAAAGGATGTAATAACATTAATGAAAAATGAAAAAGATAATCCCAATTCCATTAGCAACAATAGTGTGCACAAAATAATGGAAGATTACATGGGGAATCTATGGTTTGCAACTAGTTATGGTGTAAATATTTATAGCCCACCGGCATATCCATTTAAACATTATACTCATATCCCTGGCATATCAAATAGCCCTGAAGGTTATGTGGTTACAGCTATTGCCGAAGATGAAAAACAAAACCTGTGGATAGGTTATGAGAAAGATGGTCTTGATTATTTTGATAGAAATGCGGGTGTTTTTCATCATTACGTGGAAGATACAAATTACAATAACTCGATAGCATGTAATAATGTTTCGGCTTTGTATTATGATAAAAGTAATCGACTCTGGATTGGATTGTGGAGGGGAATTGGGTTTAATATGTTAGATGTAAAAAAGAAACAGTTTTCATTGTTCAGATATAATAAGAAATCACTGGAGCAGGATTGGTACGGTGATTTTGTGGAAGATAGAATTGGAAATTTCTACATTGGATTTTGGGGCTCAGTTGGTCTTACCGGATTTGATAGAGAAACAAAACAGTTTCTTAATTCATACAAGGATAAATTCAAGAGAACGGAGTGTTCAAGATTAATTACAAAACTTTTATCGGATTCTCAAGGTTCTATCTGGTTTGGCACAACCGATTGCGGTTTACACAGATATTTTCCGGAAATAGATTCTGGTGTTAGCTATTTCAGCGACTCCGAAAATACCCATGGGTTATCATCTAATAATGTAAACGATATTACCTTAGATAATAATGGTACCATCTGGTTTATTAATGATAAGCTTCAAAAATACATTCCCGAGAATGATTCCTTTATTTCTTATGGATATGCAAATGGCCTTACAACAACAGAGTTAGCAAGTGTTGTGGCAGATAACTCTGGTGACATATGGGTAGGAGCAAAAACAGATGGGTTATTTAGGTTTAAACCTGAAGAACTAAAATTTATTCATTATGTAAAACAAGATGGCTTACTTAGTAATTCATTTACAAGTGCGGGATTGAAGTTATTTGATGGCTCACTGATCTTCGGGTGTAATAATGGATTTAATATATTTAATCCATCAGATATTGTTGAAAACGATGAAATTCCAGTGCCCTACTTTGGTAGGTTATATGTATTTGATCATATTGTAAGTCATGATTTAAATGAAGAAGAAAGAATCATTCTCGAATCTGATAAAAATGTTTTTACTGTTGAGTTATTAAGTAGTGATATTGTGAATCCGGGTCGTTATTCTTACCAATGTATGCTTGAAGGCTATGATGAAAGATGGGTGGATATTAGTAACGAACAGCGCACAGTTAGGTACGCTGCTGTTCCACCGGGCACTTACAAATTAAAATATAGAATTGGAAATAGAAAAGATCTGTGGTCAGTTAGTACTTCTGAAGTTTGGTTTAAAATTGAGAAACCCTATTATTTAACCTGGTGGTTTATAAGCTCAATAATTGTTATTTTTTCTGTACTACTTTTCCTTTTTATAAAGCAACGGGAGTTCGATTTAAAACAAAAAAACAGAAATATAGAATTGCAACAACGCTTATTTAGACTACAAATGAATCCGCATTTTATGTATAACTCTCTACTCGCCATTCAAAATTTTATTTTTCTCCATAATCCTAAAGAAGCAGGGAATTATTTATCAGATTTTGCACATTTGTTTCGATTGATACTTAATAATAGTAAGTCGGAATTTATACCCATTGGCAAAGAAATTGAAACCCTTAATCTCTATTTGAAGTTACAATCATTAAGATATCCCGATAAATTTACATATAATATTTATATTGACCCGGATTTAGATACGGAGTTAGTGATGATTCCTCCTATGTTAGCACAGCCTATGATTGAAAATGCTCTCGAACATGGGTTATTCTACAAAGAAGGCAGCGGAAAAATTGATATCAGTTTTAAATATAGTGGTAACGAGTTACTTTTTGAAGTTGAGGATAATGGTATTGGGTTAACCAAGGCCAAGGAAAAAGCTATACCAAAAGTTGATCATAAATCATCTGCATTAGAAATAACTCGCGAAAGGATAAAAATACTTGGTAAACAATATGGCTTTTTTGCTATTTTTGATATAAAAGAGCTTAAGGATAAAAGCGGTGATGTAACCGGAACCTTGGTAAGATTTAATCTTCCAACTAAAATATCGATGTTTGATAAATTAGAATAATTTGAAATAAATTACAGAAATATGATTAGAACTGTAGTGATTGATGATGAACCTAATGCTCGACAAGTTGTTAAAAATATACTTGAGCTATACTGTAAATCAATTGAAATTATTGGAGAAGCTGAAAGTGTGTCGGAGGGAGTAAAGATTATTAATAAATTAAACCCCGATTTAGTTCTTCTGGATATTAGAATGCCCGATGGAACAGGGTTTAATTTACTTAAAAAAGTAAGGCATCTAAACTTTCACTTTGTGTTTATAACAGCTCATGAGGAATATGCAATCCAGGCTATTAGACAAAGTGCCTTGGATTATATTGTAAAACCAATAAATACAAATGAGCTTATTGCAGCAGTTGAAAAAGCTGAATTAGCTCGTCCGAGAGAAAGTGACTTAAAGAATAAACTCGACACTTTATCTTATAACCAATCTGATGATCGAAGTGATAAGAGACTAGTGCTTAATACTCAGGAATCAATTTATATTGTTAAAGTGGAAGAGATAGTTTCGTGTATGGCAGATAAAAACTATACTGAAGTAAATATCTTAAACCGGAAAAAACTTGTGATTTCAAAAACCTTAAAAGATATAGAAGAAATGCTATTAGGATGTGGTTTTTTTCGGACTCACCAATCCCATCTTGTTAATTTAAAATATATTGATCACTATGAGAAGGGACTAGGTGGCACAATAATTATGAACGATTCTTCACGAATCCCTGTTTCATCTCGAAAAAAAGATGCATTCCTTCAACTTATGTCGAAGTTGTAACCAACCTAAGTATTACTACTTAAGGGGTTTTTGTCCAATCAATTTTCTTTTTTTTGACATAGAACTCAACAGTTATGGTTAGTTGATATTCTAACGAATATTCATTTTATTCATACGAATAGTAAAAAATAGTAAGCGCATATTCATTGCTCTTTCAAAAAAGATATTCCCACATGTATTTTTGAAATTAATTTTTAACCCGTTTGCTATTGCAGACATAAAACTTAAAATTATGAATACTAAAAATTTATTAAAAGTACTAGGTGTAGTTCTATTCAGCCTAATCATGGTTTATGGAACATCTTGCAAAAAGGAAGAGGTAGTGGTTACTCCACCACCAGCGGCATATGTACCTGGCTTTTCGGCTACTTATTTTACTGTAAATGCTGGTGCAGTAGAGGTTCTCGATTTTTACATTACCTGCACAACTGATGATTGGGAAATGATAAAAGTTAACGTTATTTATCCTGGTGGTGCTGGAAATGATGAGTTTCCTGGTAGCGGTGCATTGTTAACCAAAGGTAATCCTTTCACTTTCACTACCTATTTTCCAAAATTGGGTGGCTCATGGACCTTTAATATTACCGGAAATATAAAATCAGGTGATCATTTAGGCGAAAGTTTCACAGTTTCTACAACAGTAAATATTTCAGCCAAATAAAAATTAATAATTATAAAGAAGGGTCGGATAATAACGACCTTTCTTCATAATTTTTTGTAGCCTGATAGTTAATTGGGTACTTAACTTCCTTGCCATTGTGGTGAGGAAGTTTTTATTGTTCTCCTAAGAATCTTTCAGATTCAATAGCTGCCATACAACCTGTACCGGCTGCCGTAATAGCTTGTCTGTAATGCTTATCCTGAACATCGCCGGCAGCAAAAATACCAGGGATATTTGTTGCGGTTGAATCAGGCTTTGTTATAAGATATCCTGTTTCGTCCATATCGAGTTTGCCTTTAAAGAGTTCTGTGTTCGGGGTATGGCCTATTGCTACAAAGAAACCCTCAATATCAATTTTACGTTCTTCCCCTGTTTTCTTATTAAAAACTATGGCTCCATCAAGAGCTTTGGTAAAACCCTGTTCAGTTCCAACAATTTCCTTAACCTCTGTATCCCACAAAATTTCAATATTTGAAGTTTTAAGTACACGGTTTACCATGGCCTTTGAAGCCCTCAGTTCATTACGCCTATGGATCAGGTAAACTTTATTTACAATATTGGCAAGATAAGTAGCTTCTTCAGCCGCAGTATCACCACCGCCAACTACTGCAACATCCCTGCCTTTATAGAAAAATCCATCGCAAGTTGCGCATGCAGATACACCGCCACCCTTAAATCGTTCTTCAGACTCTAATCCCAGATACTGGGCAGTTGCTCCGGTCGCGATAATAATTGTTTCGGCCATAATCTGATTTCCATCATCAATATCTACTTTGAAAGGACGTTGGGTTGTGTCTACATTAGTAACCATACCCCATCTGGTATCAGTTCCAAAACGTTCGGCTTGTTTTTTTAGGTCTTCCATCAATGTAGGCCCATCGACACCATCAGGGTATCCGGGGAAATTGTCAACCTCAGTGGTGGTTGTTAATTGTCCGCCAGGTTGCATTCCTTCATACATTACAGGTTTTAAATCAGCACGTGCAGCGTAAATAGCGGCAGTATATCCGGCAGGGCCAGAGCCTATTATCAGGCATTTAGTTTTTTCCATTTATAATTGATTTATAGATTATTTTTGATATGTAATGTCAATAAAAATGCCAAGATACTTAATTCAGTGATTTGATTAATATAATGACATTATGTCTTGGTATAAATAATTAACACAAATATACAAACTAAAAAATATGAATAGCTTGGAGTGTTGTTGATCAAAATACATTATTTTTGTCCTCCTAAAAATCGGGGTGTGGCGCAGTTGGTAGCGTGCTTGACTGGGGGTCAAGAGGTCGCAAGTTCAAGTCTTGTCACTCCGACAAAAGTCCTTTGGTCTCAGAGGACTTTTTTTTTATCCACTTGTTAAAATAATATGCATTATTAACTGCCCAATATTGTATTTTAGCAAGCCAACAAAAACATTTATTATGAAGAAAATAATATTTGCATTTAGCTTTATATCATGTTTCATTTTATCTTGTGAAAATCATACTATTGAAAGCACCATCGATACATCAAAACCTAGTATTGGTATAGCTGATTCATTGGTTAATCAGGTTGCCACCGAAACTCTTCGTTCATGGCAGGCATACACAAAATATGCTTGGGGACATGATGCTTTAAAACCGCTTTCGAAAACATATTCCGACTGGTATAATGAGCCACTTTATATTTCTCCTATTGATGCTTACAGCACACTGGAACTCATGGGATTTGCCGATGAAGCCGCGAAAATTGAAGCATATGTTGTTGACTCGTTGGATTTTGACAAGAATATTAATGTGAAAGTATTTGAGGTAAATATCAGGATATTAGGTGGCTTGCTTGCAATGTACGAATTATCTGCAAATCAAAAAGTACTTGATAAAGCCAGAGATTTTGCCGATAGAATGCTACCTGCCTTCAATACAAAAACAGGAATTCCAACATACTGGATAAACCTAAGCACTGGAGAAGCCACAGGTGATACCGTTAATGTGGCAGAGGCTGCTACATACACATTCGAAATGGGTATTCTTAGTTATTATACAAGTGATCCAAAATATTATCAGGCAGGTAAAAAGGCCACAATGGCAATTTATAATCGCCGTTCTGAACTTGGTTTGATAGGTGATGTTATTGATGTTGAAACCGGGGAATGGGTTAGCAAGCAAAGTCATATTTGTGCTGGGGTGGATTCTTATTATGAATATCTTTATAAGAGTTATCTTATGTTTAATGATCGGCAGCTAGGCGAGGTTTGGGATAATAGTATAAACACTATAAATACTTATATTGCCGAAGAATATAATGGTAAACTATGGTATAGCAGAGTTAATATGGATACTGGTAAACCGGTATCCTCGGTTATTACATTATATGATGCGTTTTTTCCCGCTATTTTAGCACTATCGGGAGATACCACGAGAGCCATTGAACTTCAGAGTACATGGAATTGGGTTTGGAACCGATATGGTTTAGAGCCAACAGTATATGATTTTAGAAAAGATACATCAGGATATCCGGTTTATGATTTAAATCCTGAGATAATTGAATCAGCATATTATTTGTACCATATCACCGGGAATAAAGAATATTTTGATATGAACATGAAATATTGGAATGATATTATGCGCTATTGCAGAACTGATATTGCGTATACATCAGTAAAAAATGTAGTTACGAAAGAACAGAGAGATTATATGCCTACATTTTTCTTCGCAGAAACTCTTAAATATCTTTACCTAACCTTTTCACATGGTAGCAATACCACATATCTTGATGAACACATTTTCAATACCGAAGCTCATCCATTTAAAAAGTCAAATTTCGATCATGAGGTTGCAAAAAAACGGTTGGGCATAGATTAATCGTCAGCCTTATCCTTTAACAATGGAACAAATCTAAAATCGCCGAAACGTTCCTCAATAAGTTTATTATCAGCTGTTTTCGTTATCCTAAGCATGGTTTGGATATCACCACTTCCCAAGGGAACTACAAGTTTTCCTCCCGGTTTAAGTTGTTGAATCAGATCATCAGATATATCAGGAGCAGCAGCAGTTATTAATATTCGGTCGTATGGCGCAAAAGAAGGCACCCCTTTGTTTCCGTCTCCATAGAAGAATTTAATTTTGTATCCAAGATTTGCAATGAATTCTTTTGTTTTATGAAAAAGTTTACGCTGTCGCTCAATACTAAATACTTTGGCTCCTAATTCCTCAAGCACACATGCCTGATAACCCGATCCTGATCCTATTTCCAATACTTTATGTCCTTTTGACACATCTAATATTTCAGTTTGAAATGCAACAGTATATGGTTGAGAGATAGTTTGTCCTGATCCGATTGGAAACGGTTTGTCGTCATACGCAAATTCAAGAAATGAAGAATCTAAAAAAATATGCCTGGGAATTTTATTAATAGCTTCAAGTACATTCTCGTTCGTAATTCCTTTCCTTCGTATGCTTTCAACAAGCTTTTTACGCATCCCCTTATGACGATATGAATCTACCATGTATATTATCGATTAATTTGTGCGAAAATAGGAATATTGACTGCAAGAAAAAATTACTTTTGTCAAAATTTTTAAATCATGTTGAAAATCGGAGTATTGGGCGTTGGCCATTTAGGAAAAATTCACTTAAAGTGCATCAAAGAGATTGACGGTTACGAGCTTGTTGGCTTTTATGATACAGATGAAAAAGCACTTAAGGTAGTTGAGGAAGAATATGGAGTTAAAGGATATAGCAACATTGATAAATTGATAGGTGCTGTTGATGTAGTAGATATTGTTACTCCCACAATATCTCATTTTTCGTGTGCAAAAAGTGCTATCGAAAATCATAAGCATGTTTTTATCGAAAAGCCTATTGTTACTACACCCGAAGAGGCCCGCGAATTAATTGAATTGGCAAAAAGCAAAAATGTAAAGGTTCAGGTTGGACATGTTGAAAGATTTAATCCTGCATTTATTGCTGCCAGTCATGCCTTAAAAAACCCAATGTTTATAGAATCCCACAGGTTAGCTCATTTTAATCCGAGGGGTACCGATGTTCCGGTTGTATTGGATTTGATGATTCATGATATTGATATTATACTTAAAGCCGTTGGTTCGGAGGTAACAAAGGTTAGTGCCAGCGGGGTTAATGTAGTTAGTGATACTCCTGATATTGCAAATGCACGCCTTGAATTTAAAAATGGTGCCGTTGCAAATCTTACAGCAAGTAGGATATCATTAAAAAATATGCGTAAGATTAGATTTTTCCAACGTGATGCGTACATTACAGTTGATTTTCTTGAAAAAGTTTCGGAAATAGTTAAGATGGAAGAATTAGATAGTGAACCTGATGATCCAATGGCAATGATTATTGATTTGGGACCTAACAAGAAGAAACGCAGAATCTTTTTTGATAAACCAAAGGTTACTAATATTAATGCAATTGTTGAGGAGTTAAAGAGCTTTCTGAATTCGGTTGAAAGTAACTCAACGCCAACTGTAACAATTGAAGATGGATACAATGCATTAAACGTTGCACACATGATTATGAATGAAATAGGTAACTCCACGGCCAGTTCTTAAAAAATTGTTTTTATAACAATATCAAACACAATTACCCGTTATAAAAAACATAAGAAACTAAATGTTGAGAAGAGGTTTAAAAGTTTACAATTTTTCGGTTGTTATATTGCTAAGTGTTTTTGTTGTAAGTGGATGCTACAAGTTTAAAGGCGATGAAACAATTCCTGCTTATATAAGTATTGATGATATTAATCTCAACACTTATTATCCCGATGAAGGAACTAATTCAGAAGATATTATAGATGTTTGGGTTTACCTCGATGATGGATTAGTAGGAGTATTTGAATTGCCCATACAGGATTATGAGCCTATTCCTATACTAGCATCTGGTAAACATAAACTTGAGATAAGGCCGGGTATTAAACTAAATGGGATATCTAGTACAAGAGTTCCATATCCTTTTTACAAACCAATAATTTTTGAGGATTTCGATTTTATTCCAGGTACTACTCAATCTCTTGGAACTTTAACTACAACATACTATTCTGACACTAAATTTGCATGGTTAGAGGGTTTTGAACAATCAAGTATTTCGTTTGAAAACTATAATGATACAATAATCCAACGAACAGAACCAGAAAATAATCCCATTGCCTTTCTAAGTCCAAATTCGAGGTATTCAGGCGAAATAAATTTAACAACAGAAAGAAGTCAGTGGCTGGGGACTTCATATAATAGTTTTGACATGCAAACTGCCGGCACAATAATATTGCTGGAGCTGAATTTTAAAACCAACAATTATCTACAAGTTGGGCTTTGGATTCGTGATCAATATGGGCTAGATGAAAAGGATTTGCTTATATTAAATCATACCGATGGTGAGTGGAAGAAAATATATATCAATTTAGGGTCTAATTTATCTCTAGCTCCATTGGCATACGATTATAAGGTAATCTTTAGAGCAGGTTTGGAAAGCGATTTAACAAGTACCAAATTATTAATTGATAATATAAAAATAGTGTATAGGTAATTAGTTATGAATAGACGGTTACAGGTTACTAAATATGTGTTTTTCGACTGGTTGGCAGCAGCAATTGCGTGGAGTCTATTTTATGTCTATCGTAAATATACCGAGGACAACAGTGTTTTTTCACACATCGAAACAATTTGGGCCGACAATAAACTATGGTTAGGCTTATTTCTGGTTCCCGTGTTTTGGCTGGCATTATACATAGTTATTGGATCGTACCGTCGTATTTACAGAAAAGCGAGGTTGAAAGAGTTAGGGCAAACCTTTTTCGTTACAATAATTGGTGTCACTATTATTTTCTTCGTTTTAATTCTTGATGATGTGATACTCACATATAAATCATATTATCAGTCGTTTGTAACTCTATTTTCCTTCCAATTCCTACTTACATATAGCTTCCGATTAATTATTACCACTGCTACTGTACGCAAAATACACTCTGGTAAAATTGGCTTTAATACTGTTATTGTGGGTAGTAACGGAAACGCAATGAAAGTATATAATGATATCTCCAAACAAGAACTATCATCGGGTAATAAGTTTGTTGGTTTTGTAAATGTTCATGATTTTAGATTTTTTAAAATTGAACAATTTATTCCACATCTTGGCGCATATAAAGACTTAAATAAGGTTATTCAGGATTATCAAATTGAGGAGGTTATAATTGCCATTGAAAGGTCGGAAATTGACACAGTTGAGAGAATAATAACGGAACTTGAAACAACTAATGTACTTATTAAAGTAATCCCATTAATGCAAGATATTATTTTTGGATCTGTAAAAGTATCAGGTATTTTTCATACACCTCTTATTGAAATATCTCCTGATTTAATGCCAGCCTGGCAACAAACAATTAAAAGGGTAATTGATATTCTTGTATCACTGGTTGCGATGATATTATTACTCCCGGTATATATTTTTACAGCCATAGGGGTAAAGATGTCATCAAAAGGGCCAATATTATTTTCGCAGGAAAGAATCGGTAAG
>CALDOI010000074.1 GCA_937912115.1 uncultured Bacteroidota bacterium
CAATTTGAATTTGGAACTAAGGAGTACAAATTTTATCCAGATAGTACAAATTCAAGTGAAACGAAATCAAATCAAATCTCTTTTGCAGGAGAACTTAAAATTGGATGTTACAAAACCAATGGAGAAGAGTATGCCAAACAAATAGCTCCTGAATTTAGAGTCAGATATTCGAAAGAATATAAAAGTTCAGATGAAGTTGGAATAGTGATGAATAATAGTAATGGTATTTCTACTGTTAAAGAACTAATAATTACAGAACCTGCTGCTAAACCTGCATTTTCTCCTGCGATTTCTTTAAATTTCTACTCTGGAAAAGGTGATTTTTCATATACACCTGCTATGTACTATAATTTTATAGGGAAAGCGGGAGAAAATAATCCATTTAATGGTAATTCTCGTTTAAGAGTAGAAACATGGGTGTTTTATTACCCAGTTGTATCAGCTAAAACTGGCATTAAGATAGGTCTTTCACCATTTGTTTCACTTCGGACAACAGGAGATGATTCGTTAAATAAGTTTGAATATGGAGGAATGTTGCAATTGTTAATAAGTACAAATATGTTACATTTCTTTTAGTTTTTAATTAAATGAAAATAACCATAAATGATCCGCTTGTGTTCCCTTTATATGTTTATAAGATAGGAACAACCACATAGTTTATATACCCTCCGTAATTAAAACATAAATAGTGTTAATGGACTGAAGACTGGCAAACTATTTTTCATTTTTGATTATGAGAATAAATGCAGGGTATTTATATGATGAAGAAATTTTTAAAAGAAGAGATTTCTAATTAAAATTTGGCAATCTCTGTTTTGGTATTAAAGAATCAATATATTTGCTAACTTAACCTAAAAGAAATGCCCCGTACTCCTTTATTTAAATTGTCTGAAGATTCTAAATTAATGGGATTTGTTTTGCTAACAGTAACTATTGTAGCTGTAATTGTAGGGGTTGCAGATTACTATTTTGATTTTATATAGACAATTATGAACAGCTATGGTGGGCCTTATCCTCCAAAATGTTATTAAATTAATTAGCTTTGGCAAGTATGGTGTCTCCAATTTTGGATACATCATACTTACTTTGTAAAAATGATCTAACTATGAAATATTCAACAAATATTATTGTTATTAGTCTTCTTATTACCATAAACATTAACTCACTGGCTCAACAAAACCTTATTATAAATTTTACATCTGATTACTATGACACACCAATAGTACTCGACAGCATACTTATTAGAAACATAGGACGACAATGCGATACAATGCTTTATTCACCTGACACTTCACTTGTGCTACTTTATTATATGGGAGTTGATGAAAACAAACTAAATGAATCACTATTTTCAATCTCTCAAAATTACCCCAATCCCGCATTAAATGGCAAAACCTCATTTGATTTATTTATAAACAAAAAAGACCAACTTACTATTAAAATGTTTGATTTGAATGCCAATCTTGTGGCAGATTACACAAACACATTTAGCCAAGGATTACACACCTTTAATATATTTATCGCAAACCGTGGAATTTATTTGCTTAAGGCCATTATCGGTGATCAGTGTCAATCGATTAAAATAGTTTGCATGGGGAATCAAGCTATAAAGGCATCAAGCATTAGGTATGGTTCAATTAATGGGAATCCATACCAAAACCAAAAAACGAGGAATATAGATCAAGGCTTTTCATTTGAATTAGGAGATACCTTTGTGGTATGTTGGTTATGCTAAAACACCCGACTTGATAAATGGCAGTGATGTTGTAGAAAGCACACCAAGTATTGACACACTTATTAATTTCCGGATAATTGAAGGAATGCCTTGCCAAATAGCGTAGCTGTAAAACATGGTGGATATTTATACCCAACTGTACAAATTGATAATCAATGCTGGCTTAAAGAAAATATGGATTTGGGTGTAATGATTATGGGCAACATTGATATGACGAACAATGGGATAATTGAAAAGTACTGTTATGATAATAAACCTGAAAATTGTAGAATTTATGGAGGGCTTTATCAGTGGGATGAACTTATGCAATACATAACTTTGGAAGATGCTCAAGGAATTTGCCCAGAGGGTTGGCATGTTTCTACATATACTGAATGGGAAATGCTTATTGCTACACGCTCAGCGAATGAACTTAAAGAAAAGGGGACTTCACACTGGTTGACTGGAAACGATGCCAACAACTCAACAGGTTTTACAGCTCTTCCTGCTGGATATAGAATATATAATGGAACTTCATTTGAAATGATCTACGAAGGGAATGGCTTTTTTAACTCCTTAGAATATTCACAAGATCCCTTGCTTGCTTGGGATAATACAATGTATTATTCTTCATCATGGATTCTTAGTGGTACAAAGTGGAAAACAACCGGTAAATCAATGCGCTGCGTACAGGATTAGGATTTTCGACAAAATATAAAGACATTAAAAAACTATTTAAAAGGGTTCATCTTTAGTATGAATCAGAACCATAATATATTGAATTTTCATGCATATTTGGATAGTGTCTCATATATCCAGAAAAAGCTTTGTAATATGCAATTGCTTATACTGAGTAGAGTGTGGCGGTATTAAGTGTTTAGTTTTCACTTTAGCTTTCATGTTAAAAAAATATACATGTCTGTTTTTCTGATAGTCATAGCGTTTCAGTGCTTTTTTAATTTGTTTTTTTAGGGTGAAAAATAGCCTTTTTTGACAAAACTTGAAATTTCTTGTAAAAAGCTGCATTTTAAGTTGGGTAGTCCATGGAAAAGTTAAACATTTTGACCAACAATATTATATTCCGGCATATCTATATAAATCTATCTAAGAACACGATCTTTCAAATCAATAATTAATTAATTGCCGGTTGTTAACCAATTTGAACTAAAATCAGAAGAATGTGCTGAAATAGGCAAAAATATTTTTGCAAACATGAATTTTACTAACCCACTCTATACCTGATTAATATGTTTTTTGCACTTTATTTTCCCTACCTAACTAGGTAGTATAACCCCTACCCTATTAGGTAGTTGACTTGTATTAACTAAGAGTTTATATTTAGAGGCTATTAATTTATATCATTCAAATAACCTAACTCTTTGGATGGACATTACGATACAATTAAGACAATGTACACAATACATGCTAATATGGAGTGATATAGTTAACTTTATTGGTGGGTGACGAAGAAATAAAGGTAATATTACTTTTATACAATAGCGGCAATTATGACCGATATTACAACTTATAACATAATGAAATTTAAAGACTATAGAGCAATTTACATTCACTGTGATGGGTCGATGATGCGAGACTCAAAATCAAGTGGAGGTATTGGTTTTGTCATTAAGTTTCCGGATGAGTTTGAACTTGAAGATGTATCGGATTTTGAAGGTATTTATG
>CALDOI010000075.1 GCA_937912115.1 uncultured Bacteroidota bacterium
TGTTTACCATTCTAAAATCAAGCGGAAATCGCCTTGAAGAAGTCAAAATGGAAATTCGTCAATAACCCATTCTAAGTCTCAATATAATTATTGACCATAATTATCAGAAAAATATTTCTATTTACTAATTTGTAATATCTTTAATTTAAATGCGTTACACATTGTATCTTTCAAAATATAAAGCATCTGTTAAGCTTCTTGTTTTTGGAATTATATTTGCATAGCTTTTAAGTAAAAAAACAATTAATAGAATTACTTTGTTTAATAATAATCCTTTCATTAGTTTATTAACAGTACCTTGGTTATTGATTATTTGCTTATTCCCTACTGGGCTTAATGCCACTACTTTACAAACATATTTTGAATTAGTTCCCGATTCTCTAACTACAAAACTTGATTCTATTTCTGTTGCAAGAGGCGACACATTAGAATATAACGACACAATTACAGGTGATACAATAATTTCAACCAGCATATCAGGCGATACTGTAATACAAGAAAATATAGCTCGTACACGAATTGATGCAATAGTTGAAAGGTTTGCCAAGGATTCAATCGTACAGGATATTGCAAATAGAAAAATATATCTTTTTGGAGAAGCAGTAGTTAAATATGACGATATTACTCTTAAAGCCAACTATATCGAAGTTGACCTCATCAACAATACAGTTTTCGCAGCAGGTACTGAAGATTCAACGGGAAAGATGATTGGGCAGCCCGAATTTACTCAAGGTGATCAAACATTTAAGTCAAGCACTATGACTTACAATTTCGACTCAAAAAAAGGAATGATTACCGATGTATTAACAGAAGATGGAAATGGGTTTCTTCACGGGCAAACCGTTAAAAAACTTGAAGATAATACAGTTAATATTTTGCATGGAACCTATACTACATGTAATCTTGAGGAAAATCCTCACTTTGGGTTTAATTTTAAAAAAGCACGTGTAATTCCTGATTCAAAAATTGTTACAGGGCCTGCATATATGGAAATTGAGCAAATGCCAACTCCCTTAGGTCTTCCTTTTGGGTTTTTCCCTAACAAAACCGGACAAACATCAGGGATTGTAATACCAACCTTTGGAGAATATACTAACAGAGGTTTTTACCTTGAAGATGGTGGATATTATTGGGCCATAAATGAATATATGGATCTAACTGTACTGGGAGATATATATTCGCGTGGTGGCTGGGGTATTAAACCACGTTTCAGGTATAAAAAAAGATATAGATATAGTGGCGATATTAACCTGGGTTATGCGGTAAACGTTGTAGGTACTAAAGGTGCACCTGATTTTGCAAAGAGTACTGATTTTAAAGTCAGATGGGCGCACAGGCAGGATCCAAAAGCCCGCCCGAACAGTACATTCACGGCAGATGTTAATATTGTGAGTGGCAACTATGTTAAATACAATGTGGTTTCAACTGAAGATTTTCTCTCTAACGAATTCCAGTCGAGTGTAGCATATCAAAAAAACTGGGGAGGTAAGTATTTTATGACAATTAATGGAAGTCATCGTCAAAATACAAAAACTCATGTAGTTGATGTTAACCTTCCTGAGTTAACATTTACCGTTAACAGATTTTATCCTTTAAAAGGAAAAGGGGGAGGTAAAAAGCGGTTTTATGAGGAACTAAGTGTTTCATACTCCATGAATGCAAAAAATACAATAAACACAGTAGATTCAGTGTTATTCGATCAGTCAACCCTTGAAAATGACATGCAGTCGGGAGCAATACACAAAATTCCCATTAGCCTGCCACTTAAAGTATTGAAATACTTTACACTTAGCAATTCTATCAATATATCAGATAGAATGTATAGTAAAAGCATAAGAAAATCATGGGAAAATGATACTACCTATGTTGGTGGTGATACAATTGCCCCTGGAGTATTAATTGACACTATACCGGGATTTAGAAATGCTCTTGATTACAGCTTCAGCACCTCACTTGCCACCAAGCTATTTGGAATGGTTGGCTTTAAAAAAGGGCCAATCCGTGCAATAAGGCATGTGTTAACACCAAGCATAAGCTTTTCATATTCACCCGATTTTACAAGCGAAAATTATGGTTATTTTGGAACTTATACTGATGGTGAGGGGGATGAGATTCAATACTCCCAATTTGAAGGAAGCCTTTTTGGGTCGCCGTCAGGTGCCGAATCAGGCAGGGTTGGCTTTACGCTCGGCAACAACCTCGAAATTAAAGTTCCATCAAAAAAAGATACAATTACAGGTTTAAGGAAAATCAAGCTGATTGAAAGTTTTACTATTTCTGGCAATTATGATCTGGCAAAGGATTCGATGAATATGTCAAAGATTACAATGTCAGGCCGTACAACACTTTGGAAAAATCTAAACATACAGTATGGTTCCATCTGGGATCCTTATGCAAAAGATTCGGCAGGGTTTAGTATTAATGAATACGAATGGAATGTTAACCGCAGACTGCTACGCCTTGATCAAACAACATGGCGTTTGAGTTTTGGATTTAAACTTGGCGATACGGACTTTAAAAAGAAAGACAAACCGGAGGGTGCCACAGATAGTGAAATGGATGAAATAAACAATAATCCCGGCGATTTTGTCGACTGGAGCATTCCGTGGTCTATAAACCTAAATTATAATTTCACATACACCAATAATCTTGATTATATCAACTATGTAAAGGTTCCAAAAGAAACAATAGTCCAAACACTCTCCTTTAACGGACAAGTAAACATAACACCCAAATGGAAGTTTACATTTAACTCCGGCTGGGATTTTACCAGCAACAAACTTTCGTACACAACTATTAACCTTTATCGCGATTTGCATTGCTGGGAAATGCGGTTTAGCTGGACGCCTCTTGGGATAAGGCAAAGCTGGAACTTTTCGATCAATGTAAAGGCATCAATATTGCAGGATTTGAAGCTTAATAAGAAAAAGGATTTTAGAGATTATTAGAATTAAAAGTTTAAATCCTTTTACCAAAAAATATTACTTTTGCCCCACTCCCGAAAAATATTGGGATAATGGCCCCGTAGTTCAACGGATACCTGCCTGCCGGTAGGCAGGGAATAAGAGTTTCCTAAACTACGGATATAGTTAATTGATATAGTAGTAATGGCCCCGTAGTTCAACGGATACCTGCCTGCCGGTAGGCAGGGAATAAGAGT
>CALDOI010000076.1 GCA_937912115.1 uncultured Bacteroidota bacterium
GTTTGCAGTATTTGTTCCGACATAAGTGCAAGCCTAACATTTTCTTCACGGATTACCCCAATATAGTTATCGTATAACGATTCTGTTTTCTTGATATCCTTGTCTTTTAATGCTTCACATGCCAATGATATTGTTGATATAGGCGTTTTAAATTCATGAGTCATATTATTTATAAAGTCGTTTTTCATTATAGAAAGTCGCTTTTGACGATATATAGTATAAATGCTAAATGAAAATGATACAATTATAACCAGGAACAAAACAACTGATACTGCCAGCATAATCCATAACTGACTGATAATAAATTTCTTTTCGTTGGGAAAATAAATAAGTAATCTATTAGGAAGAGTAAATAACGATCCTAGCGGTGTTAGATCAAACCAGAAACTTTCGTTAAGTAATTCATCGGGATACTTACCTGTTTTTTGAAGTATCATTGAATTAGTGGCAGGACTATATATCCCAAATTCGAAGGTTGTATTAATATCCTTTTCTTTAAGTGCATGCTTAATTAATGCCTGAATCAAACTTTTTTTATTATAGTAAAAGTTTCCAGGATCTCTTTGATTATAGCTAAAGGTAAGGTCACTAAGTAGCTTGTTGGCCAAATTTGAACTTTGAACAAACTTATCAACATCGGTTTGGTCATTGATATTCTTGTAGTTATAATTCATCACCTGATTTAGTGAATCGTACGTTTGTAATGAACTTTGGTGTTCTTCAAAAAACTTCCTTTGCTTTATTATCCTATCTTCTCTTCTTAGAATATCTATTTCATAAATCACATGGCTTATGGCTTGTTTAACATCTTTAACAAAAATAGCTTGTTTAAGTTTTACTGCATCACGTATCCAATAAACCTGAATCATCATTAACCCAATGGTAGCAAATGTAACCATTACAATAAATATATAAGTTGTCCACTTATTCATTCAACAAAAATAGGTTATCAAATAATTGATATACAGCTTTTAACTTTTATTAACAGTTGTTATGTTTGGTTAACGTTTGCTACATATAAACTAATGTATTTTTGTAAACGAATTAGTTAATGATATAATTAACAAATGAGCAATTTGCTCAAGATAATTCTGCTTTATTTCATAATTGTTGGTTTTTAACCCTCTCGTTTAGTCGAGGGGGTTTTTTGTTTTAGTCAAAAACAATTCTTTTTCATTGAGTGTCAACTTTTTTTGTAATATCTTCGTCATACCCAACGAAGAGCATGCAATCAGACAATGAAAAAATAATTTCAGGCTGTATTCGAAATGAATATAATTCTCAAAAGATATTATACAAGAAATACTATAATGTCTTAATGGGGTTATGTTTAAGATATTGCCAATCAAAGGCCGAAGCCGAAGATGTATTATTAACAGGCTTTTATCGCATTTTTAGAAACATAAAAAAATATGACGGTACAGGGTCCTTTGAAAACTGGATAAAACGTATAGTTGTGAATACAGCAATAGATAATTTTAGAAAAAATAGTAAATATTATTATCACGACAATATTGATGATTTTATTGACAAAGAGATATTGTCAGAAACTATGCATGATAATTTTTCATCAAACGATATACTTGAAAAAGTAAATGAATTATCAGAAGGTAGCCGTGTGGTTTTTAATCTATTCACAATCGAAGGCTATTCGCATAAAGAGATTGCTGAAATCCTTGATGTTTCAGAAAGTACTTCAAAAACACAACTTCGTAGAGCGAAAATATCACTTAAAAAGAAATTACTGGAAATAGGTACTATAAAAACTAATGAGAAAAGATGAAAGACGATCTTCAACATATTGAGGAGCTCTATCGTGATGCAATTATCGGGCAGGAATTTGAGCCTACTGTTTCTTTTAAAACAAGAATTAGTTTTTTACTGATGTATTTGCAGATTCGGAAGATATTTATATTGTTGCTAATTCTCATAGGAATAACCATTGGAGTGTACTTTGGTTATTCATCGATAATTAATGGTGAACTTCATCAAACAAACCATGAAGCCATTATTAGTAATGAAGTTTCAGAAAATATTGCAATTGTTGAAGATGAAAGCAATCCTTCATTCACTGAGGATTTAAGTGTAAGTGATATTATTGAAATGGAGACTGATGCATATACTGTTGATGAAAAGGTTACCAAAGAGCCTGCACAGATTCTAGATGCATATTTACAAACTGGAGAAGTTTCATCATCTGATAAAAAATATGATATAAATACTATCTCGGTAATGAACAGCAAAGAGGCTTATTATATTTCCGTAAATTCATCCGATCTAAATCTTTATGAATCCAATATTTCTCCAGTAGATATTGATGGTATATTCTCAAAAAATATGGATGAAATCGAGCCCCCAATAATCTCAGAGAATACTTTGAAAAAAGCACGCATATTTTCATTGTCATTATACGGATCTCCATCCATTACAATGGCAGGAGTAAAAGTTGAAAATGGTGATAATAAATATCTAAACATTAGAAAAGATGGTGAGTCGCCGGCTTTGTCGTGGGCTGTCGGTGGTGATATTCAAATTCACCTAAAGAACTGGTTTATCCAGACAGGAATAAATTATTCGGTATATCGAAATAATAAAAACTATAACTACAACTATCAGCTTCTCGACAGTGCAAACAGTTATTTCAATTACGATACAGTTTGGGTTTGGATTTATGACCCTCCAAATTTGGAATATCCTGTAATGGTAGGTATTGACACAACATGGGTACCTGTTTATAAAGATATAAATGTGTATAATAGAGGTACAAACCAATGGAGTTATCTTGAAATACCAATTTTGGTAGGTTATCAATTTAATTATCGAAAGTTTGATTTTGAAATTGCTACAGGTATATCAATTGGCTTTTTGATGAATTATAGTGGGAGTTTACCTCATTTCCCAGATGTGGAAGGGATGGACAATATTGATAAACTTGATAATAATATTAACCGTACCATGTATAATTATTTGCTACAGCTTGGTATGATATATAATTTTTCAAAAAAATGGAGCATACTG
>CALDOI010000077.1 GCA_937912115.1 uncultured Bacteroidota bacterium
TTATTTTTATAATCGTCATCAACTGAACTAAACCAGCCAAGATTCATCCCGGCTTTAAATCCAAACTGAAATGGTTTGTGTTGTGCGCATAAGGATGTAGAAAACATCACAATCATAAAAAAGAGTAGCAACCTATTTCTCATATCTCAATTGTAGTTTACTGTTAATTAGGTTTTACTATCATACTACTAGTTAAATAACCCCATATTGCCACAGGAATTTGAAGCATCAAATAATTATACAAATATAAATAATCGATCCACGTAATGAAATGAGAACCTTTTTTTGTTATTTTTGATTTTAAATAATTTTAAAAACCTATAATCATGAAGAAAATATTATTAATTATCTCAGCAGTTTTAATTGTGACAACTATACAGGCTCAATTTCATTTTGGACCTCAAATTGGGTATACATCATCCAAACTTACTGCTAATTCAAGCGATGTAACATCTGATCTTAAAAGTAATTTTATGTTTGGGGCTTTTGTTCGTATTGGTGAAAAATTTTATATTCAACCTGAAGTTAACTGGTTAACACAGGGAGGAGTATGGAAAAGTTCTGAAGGAGAGGGTGCTGCTAAGATTGACAAGGAATTAAAAATGACCTACAAAACTATTCAAATACCTTTAAGTGTTGGTTGGAGAATAATTGATTTGAAAATAGCAAACATCAGGATATTTGGTGGAGCTACTGCAAATATTGCAGTAGACAAAGAAATTGAAATAAAGAATATAAATGAACCAATTGAAGATGCAGATTGGAATAATCTAATTTGGCAATACCAGGTAGGAGCAGGTGTTGACGTGCTAATGTTTGCCTTGGACGTAAAATATATGGGTGGACTTAATAATTTAAATAAAGATGACTTTGTTTTTGATAATAAAACAATAAGTACAAAATCAAATTTATTCATGGTTACTCTTGGTTGGAAAATATTCTAATTGAATTCTAATTTTTCGGACTTGATTTATCTTTCAATAGATTAAAAAATGTCAGTATTTTTGTACTGACATTTTTTTATGAATATAATTATGCATTCAAAGAATTTTCTTTACATTATCATTTCATTAATATTATTTAATTCTTGTAGTAATTCTTCATCAAAAGGGCCAAGAATTGATGAGTCGAAGCTTCAGAAGATTGACATTAAAATACATAGATATGGCAAAGCACTTTTTGAATTAGACACAAACAATTTTTTTGCAGATGTTAGGCAAATCCAAAAAGGATTTTCTTTATTTCTAGGAGATGACACCGTGAGTACCGATAAATTTGCTCCTCTTTACGAGTACGTTACTGACACTCAGTTAATATCTATAAGTAAAAAGGTAGCTGAAATTTATCCTGACTTGATATCTCTTGAAAATCAATTAACTGATGCATACAGCCGATACAACTATTACTTTCCCCAAAATAAACCTCCAGTAGTTTATACTTACATTTCAGACCTATATTATGAAAAACCAGTAATTATTGATGACTCGGTTATTATTATTGCATTGGATGTTTATCTGGGTCCCGAATTCACAAAATACAGAAGCCTTGGCCTACCCTACTATAAGATCAGGTGCATGACATCGGATAATATTGTAATTGATGTTATGAAAGAATTATTCAATTCAAAACTTGACAAACACCTCAAACAGAAGACTCTCATAGACAGAATGGTTAATAGCGGAAAATTATTATACTTTCTTGATGCTGTATTACCAAGCATTCCCGATAGCCTTAAAATTGGTTACACAAGTAATCAGATGAATTGGATTGAAAGTAATAAGTCGAATGTTTGGGCATTTTTAGTGAAAAACAAACTCTTTTATTCGGCTGATTACAAAATCCAAAGTAATCTTATAGAAGATGGCCCATTTACAAGTGGCTTTTCTAACGAATCACCACCAAGATTAGGCATCTGGCTTGGATGGCAAATTGTAAGACTATATATGGATAAGCATCCGAATATCACCATTAAAGAACTCATTTATAATCCTGACGCTCAGGAAATATTTAATCAATCAGGTTATAAACCATAGAATTCCAAAAGGTTTCCAATTGCTAATAATTCTCGATTTCCTTAAAGTTAAAATTTTTTGAATACTATTGATTTATAGAGATCCTGAAAGAATATTCAATTCTATATCTTAATATTACCTACATTTGTTATTGTAATCTAACTCATTTCCATGCTCGTAAAAACTTTTGGTAGCGCAATTCATGGTATTGACGCAATAATTATAACCATAGAAGTAAATATCAGTCAGGGTAAGAAATTTTACCTTGTTGGATTGCCTGATAATGCTGTTAAAGAAAGTCATCATAGATTAGTTGCTGTAATAAACAATATTGGAAATAAGTTTCCACGTCGCAGGATTGTTATTAATATGGCTCCTGCCGATATTAAAAAGGAGGGGTCGGCATACGATTTACCCATTGCAATTGCCATACTTGCTGCCTCAGAACAGATTAGCAATCATAGGCTAAATGATTTTGTAATGATGGGTGAATTGTCATTAGATGGTAGCATAAAGCGAGTAAAAGGAGCCCTGTCTATGGCTCTTAAAGCCAAAGAGGATAATTTCATAGGCATTATTGTTCCACTGGAAAATGTTATGGAAGCAGCAATTGTTGAAGGCATTGATGTTTATGGATTTAGCCATATTACAGAAGTTATGGCAATGCTTAATAATGACACGAAAGATGGGCTTGTTGAACTAAATGCTGACGATCAATTATTGAAATTAAACACATACACCTTCGATTTTGAAGATGTGAAGGGGCAGGAAAACATTAAGCGGGCTTTGGAAATTGCGGCTGCCGGAGGCCATAATGTTATAATGATTGGTCCTCCCGGATCTGGAAAAACTATGCTCGCAAAACGACTGCCTTCCATATTACCCCCCATGTCGATTGAAGAAGCGCTTGAAACTACTAAAATACACTCCGTGGCAGGTTTATTACCCAGCGATTCTTCATTAGTCTCGGCTCGACCTTACAGATCACCCCATCACACAATAAGTGATGCTGGCCTAGTAGGAGGAGGTACATATCCACAGCCGGGCGAAATATCATTGGCTCAAAATGGAGTGCTGTTTTTAGATGAGCTTCCTGAGTTTAAAAGGTCGGTTCTGGAGGTTATGCGCCAACCCATGGAGGACAGAATTGTAACTATTTCCCGTGCCCGAGTTACGGTTGATTACCCGGCAAGCTTTATGCTTGTTGCTGCCATGAATCCTTGTCCGTGTGGTTATTACAATCATCCCGACAAGGATTGCGTTTGCTCACCCGGAATTGTAAAGAGTTATTTGAATAAAATATCAGGCCCTTTGATGGACAGAATAGATTTACATGTTGAAGTAACCCCTGTTCCATTCAGTGAATTAGCCGACACAAAGGCTGGTGTTAAAAGTGAGATAGTCCGCCAACGGGTAATTAAAGCAGGTAAGATTCAAGAATTTAGATTCAAAGATCAAAAAAATATCCATAACAATGCCCAGATGAGCACTAAAGATTTAAGTATATATTGCCAATTGGATGAATCAGGCCGGAATTTATTAAAAATTGCGATGGAAAAACTAAGCTTATCTGCAAGAGCATACGACAGAATAATTAAAGTATCACGAACAATTGCCGATCTTGATAGTAGTGAATTTATAAAAACAGAACATCTGGCAGAAGCAATACAATACCGTAGTCTGGATAGGGAAAATTGGGGGCAATAGATGAGCATTAAACTTAAAATCTATTGATATATTAAGTTCATTCTGAAATTTAATTTGGTATAACTTTAATTGTCGATTCCAATCAAACAATAAAAACAAAAATAAATGAAATTGGTTTATAAGATATTACTAGCAGTTGTAGTTCCTGCTGCGATTATTTCAGTTTTTTTTATCTATTTCATATATAACCTACTGTATAACGAAGTTGAACAGCGATTTCTGTTAAACCTTGAAAACTCAACTGAAAATTACGCGACATTGATAAATGTTCGATTATCCAATGTTGCAGAGTTGGTTAATTATACTGCAAAAAAAATTGAAAAATTACCTAATCCGGGCATAAGTGAAATCAATGATATGATTATTGGAAATGTAGAATACGATTCATTGGTTTATGGATCCGCAATCTTTTTTGATTCTGCATTTTTAGGAGACCTCAGAAAATCATTTCAGTATGCCTATCGAGTGGATAGTGAAATAAAAACCGTTGAACTAAATAACAACAATAGTAAATACAAACAATATTTTAGTAAAAAACAGGATTGGTTAACAATTCCTAAAAGCACAAAAAAAGGAATTTGGACTTCGCCATATTTTGATGAAGGTATGTCGAACACTTTAATGATTACATACTCTACTCCATTTTTCGTTGGAGGTAAATTTGCAGGAGTAACTACTGTTGATGTTCAATTAGTAGATTTAAAAAAATTACTTCTGATAAATGAAAAAGAAATTGAGGGTGAATATGATCCCGATCTTTATATAATAAATACAACTGATAGTTTATTCATTTATACTGAAAGAGAAGATATTGTTGGTAACTTCATTTATAATGCAGCTAGTAACCCAAAATATTCAAAAGCAAATAGTATTTCTATTTTGGATTCAGTACTAATGATGAAAACAGGTTCAGGAATAGTTAAAGATTTATCTAATCATGAAACTTTTTTTTGCATTCTACGCTCCAGTTACTTGCGCAAGCTGGATGGCCGTTAACATCATAAGCGCATCTAAAACCGAATCTTATGTAAATGCATCTATATATACAATAATACTCTATATGTCGTTATTTATTGCTGTAATAGTTGCCCTAATATATTTCACAAGTAAAATTATTACCAAACCTATTTCTAGTTTAAGCGACCTTACTGTTGCGATATCAAGGGGAAATTATACCAAAGAAATAAATATTAAACGAAATGATGAAATTGGTACTCTTGCTAACAATTTCAATCATATGATAAACGAAGTTGAAAAAAGAGAATCGGCATTACAGCAAAGTAATATTTCATTGGAAAAGGCAAACATTAAACTTCAGAATCTGGATAATGCTAAAAATGATTTCCTTCAATTAATAAGTCATGAAATTAGAACTCCCCTTAATGGGATAGTTGGCTCAACATATTTTTTAGATGAAATGATTGTAGATCCTGAACTTAAGGATTTTGTGGATATGCTTAAAGAGTCTGTTGATCGTTTAGATCACTTTTCAAAAATGGCACTTAATATAACCCAGCTTCAAACCATGGGTGATAAACTCCAGTTTTCTCCAATAGTTGTTATAGATGTAATTAAAAACGTTATAGATGAGCTTCATGAAGAAGTCAGCAACAAAAAACTAAGTGTTATTATAGAAAATAACTCAACTAATAAAATTCTTGGTGATAACGAATCCTTACAAAAATCATTTTATGAAATTGTAAAAAATGGAATAGAACATTCCAAGGAAAACGAAAAGATTAATGTTAATTTATCGGATGATGGAGACAAAGTAGTTGTGGCATTTACTAACAAAGGGGATACCATTGATCCAACAAAAATTGACGAAATTAATGAACCATTCATTCTCGGAAAAAATCATTACGATAAAAGTACCGGGCTCGGGCTTGCCTACGTTCAATTATGTTTAAATATCCACAAAGCTAAAATGAAAATTGACAGTAACGAAATTGCTACTACTTTTACACTCATATTTGATGCAAAATTATAAGGCAATGAATGAGATAAACCACAGTCTTAAGGAACTCAACAAACTCAATACCGGCACCTTAATGGAGCAATTAAGTATTGAATATACAGAAGTGGGAGATGGCCTATTAACAGCACGAATGCCAGTAAATGAAACAACATTTCAACCAGATGGAATACTGCATGGTGGTGCTAATCTGGCATTAGCTGAAACCGTAGCAGGATTAGGGTCGGCCTTATTGGTTGACCTTAAAAAGTATTCTGTAAGAGGTGCTCAGGTAAGTGCTAATCATATTGGCAGTACCAGTACGGGATTTGTTTATGCAACTGGTAAAATTGTCCATCAAGGTAAAAACACTCATGTGTGGAATATTGATATAAGAGACGAAAAAAACATACTATTATCCACATGCAGAATCACCAACTTAATTGTGAAAAAATGAAAACTAGTATACTAGACTTACCAGAAATATTGATAAAAAAGGGACTTCCTTTTGCTATTTATAGTTTTCCCGGTAAAAGGAACTTCAATCTGGTAATTCAAAAAAATAATATCCTGGATGAGATAAATATAATTGATATAAATACAGTAAATGGATTTGTACTTGCCAACTTTAACAGTGCCAAAACAGGGCTAGCCAATTATATTAAACCTGATTTTTTTTTAACAGAAAATGATGACCTGGATCAGGTGCAGAGTTTTTTACAAAATACTGATATTAAAAATGATACGCATTTAACAGACAATAATAACATTTCAGAAAAAGAATACTTAAGCAGAGTTGAGTATCTTGTTTCAAAAGTGCAAACTAAAGAATTAAAGAAAATTGTATTTAGCAGGGTAATCAGCAAATCTGTAACAAATCAAATAGTGCTATCGAAGTTTCTTGGTGAACTGAGAAAAAAATACAGGGGCGCATTTGTAAATCTTTTTCATATTCCCGGGGTTGGTACTTGGTGCGGTGCATCGCCAGAAACATTATTTAAACTAATTGATGACCATTACTATAGCGACTCTTTGGCTGGAACAAGAATAGTTTCAAACGATAAAGAACCTGACTGGTCAAACAAGGAGCATGAAGAACAACAGATGGTTTCTTCTTTTATTGAATCGGTTTTGTCAGAACTTGGCGTTAAAAAATACGAGAAAATTGGACCAACAAATTCCAAAGCCGGTAATCTTTATCATATTCTCACAACATACAAAATACCAAAAAAAGTAATCGGCCAAAATGCTGGTAAAGTTATTGCTGGGTTACATCCAACACCTGCAGTTTGCGGATTACCAAAAGCAGAGGCGTTTCATATGATCCAAAAAGCAGAACAACATCAAAGAAGATATTATTCTGGTTTCATTGGCCCTTGGAAATTAAACGGTCAATCACAATTATTTGTAAACCTGAGATGTGCTGAGCTCGGTAAAAACAAAATAAACATTTATGTTGGAGGTGGTTTAACCGCATCTTCTATTCCAGAAGATGAATATCAGGAAACAGTATACAAATCTCAAACTTTATTGTCGGTTGTGGAAAATTTATAGAGATTTGCACTATGACATCTGACAAAAAGAACATAAGCCTGCTTGCTGATTTGTTTGTAAAAAGCGGACTTTCAAATATAGTAATTTCACCCGGATCCCGTAATGCCCCAATTATTATAAGTTTTGCAAATCGACCTGAAATTAAAGCTTTTAGTATTGTTGATGAACGAAGTGCTGCATTTTTTGCATTGGGGCTTGCGTTACAGACTAATAAAACTGTTGCCATTGCGTGTACATCAGGCAGTGCTCTATTAAACTATGCATCAGCAATATCCGAAGCCTACTATCAAAAAATCCCATTACTTATACTTACAGCCGATCGCCCCCCAAATTTGATTGATATTGGTGATGGGCAAACCATAAGACAAAATAATGTGTTCGCCAATTACATAAAGAAAAGCTATCAATTACCATTAAATTTAGATACAGAGAATGACTTTAAATCTGCAGAAGAAATAATTAATAAGTCATTATATGAATGTAATAGTCCCCAACCGGGACCGGTTCATATTAATATTCCATTCGACGAACCAATTTATGGCACTACTGAAGAGCATATATCAGGTAGGGTGATGGATAACAAGAAAGCGCATGCTGTTATCTCTGAAAATAAAATTAAAGAAATCGCTGAACATTATAATTCATCTGAAAAGATAATGATTATTGTTGGTCAAATGAGGCCAGTTAGTGAGCTAAACAACATCCTTTCAAAGTTATCAAAACAAAGCAATACCATAATATTAACAGAAACTACATCAAACGTTTTTAACGGAAGTTTTATCAATACAATCGATAATATTGTTTCAACTATTAGCGACAAAGATGTTGACTCGTTTAAACCAATTATAGTTATTAGTATTGGGGGACAGATTGTATCGAAAATGATTAAGAATTTTTTGCGTAAAAACAAACCAAATATACATTGGCATATAAGTCCATCAGGAGAAAATATGGACACATTTTTCAGTCTTACGGAAGTATTAGAAAATGATGAAGTTAACTTTTTTAATTCGTTGGAGAAAAAACTTATGCCAATTAACAGTAGCTATAAAAATATATGGTCAGATAGAAAAAATCAAATAAATGTAAGAAAATGTGAATATTTATCAAAATGTGAATATTCTGACCTAATTGTATTTGATGAGATTTTAAATAGTTTACCTGATGATAGTATACTTCATCTTGGCAACAGCACACCGGTAAGGTATTCGCAACTTTTTGGAAGCAAAGAAAATATCAAATACAATTCGAATAGAGGTGTTAGCGGTATTGATGGTCAAATATCTACTGCTGCCGGATACTCATATAATTCAAATAAATTTAACATATTGATTACAGGGGATCTGGGCTTTTTTTATGACTCCAACGGGCTTATGAACAAATACTTAAGCCCGAATCTAAGAATTATAGTTATCAATAACTCTGGAGGGGGAATTTTCAGGTTTATTCCCGGGCCTGATACCACTCCAAATCTGGAAGAATTCTTCGAAGCAAAACATCAGTGGAGTGCTGAATTTATTTGTAAGGCTTTTAATGTGAATTATATTAAGTCTGAAAATATTGAAGAACTCCGAAAGCAAATACCCACCTTTTTAAGTTTAAAAAACCAATATCCGGCTGTTCTTGAAATTTTCACTCCTGCTGAAAATAATGCTAAGATATTACGTGAATACTTTAGGTTCATTAAAGAATAAACCATAAAAATATTATGGTTCGTCCCGATTGCAATGCTATTCCAAATAGGTTTTAAATACCTTTGTAAGAGTTTTCAGGATTCCCCCTGGAAATAAAATTGTGTGGAAAATGGAACAACTGGAAACCAAAAAGCCGAAAGAAATAGTACTTTCTTTATTAGAGTCGAATAATGTTGTTGAACTAACCAATTATATTGAAACTCTTGCTTCGGGAGATATTGTCTACCTGATGAGCAGGCTTAACAAAAAAGACCAACATAAGTTACTTACTACTTTAAGCCCATTAAATGCAGCAATACTGATTGAAGAATTGCCGGATGTTCAATCAGCAGATATTATCGAAGATATGGATGCTACTGATGCAGCAGCCATTATTAACCTAATGATGAGCGATGATCGTGCCGACCTTATGATGGAATTAGACGATGATGATGCCGAAGCGATTTTAACAGAAATGAAACCTTCTGAGGCAGCCAGTGTAAGGAAAATGATTGAATATGATCAGGATACGGCAGGGGGATTAATGATCACAGAATATTTCAGGTATTACGAATCAATCACAGTAAAAGCTGTTATTGAAGATCTTAGAATAAATGCTGAAAAATATAAGTATTATCATGTAAGATACATTTACGTAGTATCAAGGAAAAATGAGTTTATTGGAGTACTGCAAATGCAGGATTTATTACTTGCCAATCCAAATAAAAAGCTATCGGAAATTGTTATTAAAACTGTAATGGCTATTAATGCTAATGCTTCGTTAGATGAAGTAGTCGACCTTTTTGACACTTATGACTTTTACGGATTCCCAATTGTTAATGATAATAATAAACTGATTGGGGTTCTTAGAAGAAAAAATGTAATGGAGGCAGTAAATGAACGTGCCGCGTTTGAACATTTGGAATCACAAGGTATTGTTGGTGGTGACGAATTACGGACAATGCCGGTAATGTTAAGGTCTAAGCGACGCCTTTCATGGTTATCCGTAAACATTATTCTAAATATTATAGCAGCAAGTGTAATTGCATTTTACCACAATACAATTAGTGAAGTTATTGCTCTTGCAGTATTTCTTCCAATTATTTCTGACATGAGTGGGTGCTCAGGTAACCAGGCAGTTGCTGTGAGTATGCGCGAACTATCGCTGGGGGTTATTCG
>CALDOI010000078.1 GCA_937912115.1 uncultured Bacteroidota bacterium
ACAGCTAAAGTTCGTGGAGCAATTTGATTAAGGTGATCGCGAACACTAAATTCAAGAAGACTTACATCTATTATATTATCGCGTTTTGCAACTCCAATTCGGTCGGCAAAATTCCTTATCGACTGAGGTGTGTAACCTCTTCGGCGGAAGCCTGAAATTGTTGGCATTCGTGGATCGTCCCAACCGTTAACATAGTTATCTTTAACAAGCTGGAGAAGCTTTCGCTTACTCATAACTGTGTAGCTTAAATTTAATCGCGCAAATTCAATTTGCCGAGGGCGATAATCTCCTTCAACAATTTGATCCAATGCCCAGTCGTACAACGGACGATGAATTTCAAACTCCAAAGTACAAACGGAGTGAGTAATTCCTTCAATAAAATCACTTTGACCATGTGCCCAGTCGTACATCGGATATATGCACCAATCCCTACCTGTGCGGTGATGTTTTTGATGAAGAATACGATACATTATCGGATCACGCATATGCATATTTGGCGAGCTCATATCAATTTTTGATCGCAGTATCATTGCTCCGGTTTCAAACTCACCATTTTTCATGCGATTAAATAAATCGAGACTTTCTTCCACCGGCCTGTTACGAAATGGACTTTCGGTTCCAGGACGTGTAGGAACGCCTCTTTGTTCACTTATTAATTCCTGTGGCTGCTCATCTATATATGCTTTTCCGTTCTTTATCAACAGAACTGCCCAGTCGTATAATTGTTGAAAATAATCTGAGGCGTACTTTGGTTCACCATCCCATTCAAAACCTAGCCAGCTAATATCTTCCATTATTGAGTCAACATACTCAACATCTTCTTTTTCAGGATTAGTGTCGTCGAACCTAAGATTACATAATCCGTTGTATTCATTTGCAAGTCCAAAGTTCAAGCAAATTGACTTGGCATGCCCAATATGAAGATATCCATTTGGCTCAGGAGGAAATCGAAGGTGAACTCGACCCTGATTTTTATTGGAAGTCAGGTCATCTTCAATGATGGATTCAATGAAGTTTAATGATCTCTTTTCGTTTTCAGGAAAATCCATAATAATCTATGTTACTGTATTTCATTTTATAATGCCGCAAAATTAATTAGAAATCCAATGTAACATACAATGCAAATCGCGAAACGTATAATTATTATAATTATTGTTTGCGCAAAGTGTTAAAATTTCATTAACATATTAATAATCATACACATAGTGTGTTCGCTAGTGTACACATTGTGTTTAAAACCCGTACAACTATAAACGAGGACAACTATCGTTAAATACGTATGGCAAACATTTACAGGGGGTTACAAAGTTTGGCATAGTATTAGCGAATCTCTTAACGCAACCATTAAATATTATAAACTAAAAATTTTAAAGTCATGAAAACAAGAATCGCAATTGTAACAATGTTATTGAGTATTTTTTTTGCCGGAACAGCCTTTGCCGGCGAACCAGTTCCTGTAACTAAGGCTTCTGCAACAAAAGCTGTGGCACAATTTTTACAGGATGAAATTGACTATCCTGCCTTTGCCTCAGAAACAAACAAAGAGTGTACAGTTTATGTTGATATCAATGTAAATGCAGATGGCACACTTGATGTTAATGGAGCTAATGCAAAGATAGGCTGTTTGAAAGACCATGTAGTTAAAGCTATTGAAGATGCTCAAAATAAAGATTTGGCAAAGTATGCAGGTCAGAATGTAGTTTTGAAAATTGATTTCAAATTATACGATTAGATTGTAATCATCTCTCAAACATAAATCCAGGGCATAGTGCCTGTACTTCTATCCCGTTGGAATTTCCAACGGGATTTTTTTATTTTATATCAGCCAAATTATGCGAAATTAATGCCTAGTTCAAGTTTGTTATTCTACCTAAAATATTGCTATTTTTGTATAAACTCAATACCAAATGAAGACACCTGTTAAGAAGCAAAATAATTCATGGAATAAAGATCCACGTTTTGTTGATGCTGATTCAAAAAACTTCAAGCTTATATTTCTTGCATTAATTGTTGGATTACTTGCAGGATTAGTAGGCTCTGTTTTTCGACTAACACTTTCATATATTGAAGGTTTCAGAGACAATCTGTTTGCAAGCGCCGGTGATTCAGGGATAATGAGCTGGGTGTGGCCCATATTATTTGGTATTATCGGTGTTACAGTAGCCTTGTTTCTGGTAAAAAAAAATGCTCCTGAGGCATCGGGAAGTGGGGTCCAGGAAATTGAAGGTGCGTTGGATGGATTACGGCCTCTTCGTTGGAAAAGGGTGATTCCAATCAAATTTATTGCTTCTTTGTTTTCGCTTGGAAGCGGATTATTATTAGGTCGGGAGGGTCCAACAATACAGCTTGGTGCCAATATCGGTAAAATGGTAAAGGATATTTTTAAGCAACCTGATGAAAAAACTAACCCACTGGTAAGTGCTGGTGCGGCTGCGGGTCTTGCAAGTGCTTTCAATGCGCCTTTTGCCGGAATTATATTTGTAATAGAGGAAATGCATGGTCATTTCAGATATAATTTTTTCTCTGTAGCAGCAATAATGGTTGCTTCTGGTACTGCTGATTTTGTTGTTAGAGCTTTAATTGGAGCTGATCCGGTAATACAAATGACAGTTTTTGCCGGTCCTCAACTGTCGAGCATCTGGTTATTTATTGTACTTGGTGGATTATTCAGTTTGGTTGGTTATTTGTTCAATAAGTTGATTATAATAGTATTGGATTTTTTCAGGAAACTTTCACGTATTGCACTAATTTTCAGCGCAGTCCTGGCAGGGGTTGTAATCGTAGTGGTTGGTGTTTTTTTCCCTGAGATGATAGGCGGTGGTTATAATACAATTAGCAGAGTGCTTGACCAGTCGTTTACGCTTTATTTTCTTATAATACTGTTTGTTGGAAGGATGATATTGACAATCTTCAGCTACGGCACAGGGGTGCCTGGAGGTATTTTTGCCCCCATGCTTGCTCTTGGAGTAGTTTTTGGAATGTTGTTCGGCACTGTAATGGAACATTTCTTTCCTGGTCTGGTACCTCATCCGGGTATTTATGCTGTTGCCGGAATGGCTGGTATTTTTGCATCCACTGTACGGGCTCCTCTTACAGGTTTAGTACTTGCAGTAGAGATGACATCTAATTATGAACTTATATTACCACTGATAATAACAACAGTAACAGCTTCAGTAGTTACGGCACAGCTTGGTAATGAACCCATTTATACTACTTTGTTGAAAAGGACTTTGGCAAATAGCAAAGGATAAGTAGCAATCCTACTACAGTAAAATTTTAAACTACTAAATATAATACTCGTATTGATAGCATTTTGCTGATTTTAAACTACTTTTGCAAACTTTTTCAAATATGTTGTAACTACTTGCAACTTTCTAACTTTCAACTACATTATGATTACAGTAACCGAACTAAGAATCCAATTTGGCAAAAGAGTATTATTCAACGATGTAAATATGAAATTTACAGCGGGTAATTGCTATGGCGTTATTGGTGCAAATGGCGCCGGAAAATCAACCCTGCTAAAAGCAATTGCAGGCGAAATAGACACTGCATCGGGACAGATTAGCATGGATCCTGGTGAAAGACTTTCCGTGCTAAGTCAGGATCACTTTGCCTTCGACGAATTTTCAGTTATCGATGCTGTGATGAAAGGTCACTCTCAACTATGGGAAATTATGCAACAAAAAGATGCAATTTATGCCAAGGAGGATTTTTCGGATACCGATGGATTAAAGGCAGCTGAACTGGAAGAAAAATTTGCAGATATGGACGGTTGGAATGCCGAAAGTGATGCCGCAGCGTTATTAGGTGCCTTGGGAATAAAAGAGGAATTTCATTTTACATTAATGAAAAATATGGATGGGCAGCAAAAAGTAAGAGTATTACTTGCCCAGGCTCTATTCGGTAACCCTGATAATTTACTGCTAGATGAACCTACCAACGACCTTGATCTTGATACTGTAACCTGGCTTGAGAACTATCTGATAAACTATGAAAACACTGTATTGGTTGTAAGTCACGACAGGCATTTCCTGGATGCAATATCAACACACACACTTGATATCGATTTTAATAAAATACAGATGTTTGCCGGTAACTACAGTTTCTGGTATCAAAGCAGTCAGTTAGCATTGCGTCAACTGCAAAAAGCAAATAAGAAAGCAGAGGATAAGAAAGCAGAACTGCAGGAATTTATATCACGATTTAGTGCCAATGTAAAGAAATCGAAACAGGCAACGAGTCGTAAAAAAATGATAGAAAAACTTAACATAAATGATATTCAGCCTTCAACGCGTAAATATCCCGGTATTATTTTCAAACCCGAACGCGAGGTTGGAGATGAAATACTTGAAGTAACAGGTTTGAGCGCAAGTAAGGATGGTACAGTATTGTTTAAAGATGTTGATTTTGTTGCCAATAAAAATGATAAGATAATTTTCTTATCCAGAGATACCAGAGCAATGACAGCATTGTTTGAAATTATAACAGGGCATCAAAAGGCCGACTCAGGTACTTACCAGTGGGGACAAACAATTACATCTTCGTATTTACCACTTGATAATACTGAATTTTTTGAAAGCAAATTAAGCTTATTCGATTGGCTTTGCCAGTTTACAAACGATACAACTGAGATTTATATCCGTGGTTATCTGGGTAAAATGTTATTTGCCGGAGATGAAATCCGCAAACAGGTAAATGTACTTTCGGGTGGTGAAAAAATGCGTTGTATGATTTCACGAATGATGCTCGTTGATGCGAATGCTTTGATACTGGATACTCCAACAAACCACCTGGATTTGGAATCGATTCAGGCATTCAATAATAACTTAGTTAAATATCCTGGTAATGTTTTCATGTCGTCGCATGACCACGAATTTATCCAAACGGTTTGTAATAGAATAATCGAACTTACACCAAATGGTATAATCGATAAGCTAATGGATTATGATGATTATATTGTTGATGAAAAAATATTGGCACTTAGGGAGAAAATGTACAGTTAAAAACCTAAGCAACATAAACACAGGATTGTCATTCTGAACGCAGTGAAGAATCTCATATTGTTTCATACTACTGCTTATTGATATTTCTCTTGTGCTCAGTAGATAGTGTGATTTTTTTTCGTGATTTTATAGATATTTATAAATCTTATGAATTTAAGTGCTGGGGTTTATATAATAGAAGTTCTCCAATATTCAGAAAAGGAATGTTGCAAGTTCATTAAATACTGACAATGCCATTCATTATCTTTGCTCAGACCATGATCTATACTTGAAAATACCTTAATCAAAACTCAGAATAAACTCAAGTAATCAAACCATGATATAAAGATAAAATATTAATTTTGTGTACCTATGCTGCAACATAATTTTCATAAACACAAAATACTATGTCCACATTAAAAACAATCTTGTTTTCAATAATGTCTTTCTTAATAATTGGAACTGCAATATCTCAAGATATTAATACAGATAAAATAAAGCCACAAAACGAAGAAGTAGTATACCCTAATATCGTAAAAATCAACAGCCTTGCCCTGATATTTAATAATGCATCACTTTTATATGAAAGAGCAATCATCCCCAGGTTATCGGTAGGAATGGGAATGGGTTATAAATATGCGGGAGCTGAACCAAAATTGCTGGCAGCCAGTAATTCAGATATTGCAGTGGATATTGATAAAATTACCGGAATATCTATTACCCCGGAAGCAAGATACTATATCAAGGCATGTGATCCGGGAAAGTTGGAAGGCTTTTATGCCGGTGTATATTTGAGGTATACTGGCTATAGGTCGGGTGCCTCTTTTGAATATCTCCGGGTAAATAAACCTACCGAAAGTTATCATTCTAATTTGTCGTTGAACGAATATGGAGTTGGTATTCAATTGGGATACCAGTTGATAATAAAGGAAAGATTTACCATCGATTTTATGTTTTTGGGTCCGCGATTTTCAAGCTACCATCTAGGATATAACTTTGACAAACAACCAAGTCAGGAATTTCTTGATGAACTATCAGAATATCTTAATGAAGTTGTTGATCGTTTTGGTCTCGACTATAATGTTGATATCAAAAAAGAAGGTGATGCCAAGGCCACTACTTCATTTTCGTTTGCCAATACACGTTTCGGAATTTCTTTTGGATTTGCATTTTAGAATCATTAAAATAACTTAATGAAATAGTTTCTTTCACCTCATTTTATCATTTAATATCCAATGTTAGAGGCAATAAATTTGAAATGTCGGGTTACATAATGTGCTAATTTAGCCGATTCATTTTTTACAGCTTATGGTATTTAGCTCCCTAACATTTTTATACATTTTTTTGCCGACAATATTAATCCTAAATTTTTTTGTCCACAAAAAATACAAAAATGCCTTGTTATTAGTAGCAAGTATACTTTTTTATGCATGGGGTGGGGTTAGCTACACCTCTTTGCTCATAATTTCGATTACCATTAATTTTATTGCAGGAAAACTGATTGCAAAAAATCTTGAAAACCCAAAGGGGAGAATATATTTAACACTTGGTATAATTATTAATCTGGGGTTACTGGGCTTATTCAAGTACGGTAATTTTATAGTGCAAAACATTAATATTCTGTTCGAAAGTACTGGAATCTCCTTTTCAATCACTGACCCTGGAATATTACTACCAATTGGAATTTCTTTTTATACTTTTCAGGCACTTTCTTATCTCATAGATGTTTTTAAACGAAGAACACCTGTACAGAATAAGTTTGTTGATCTGGCATTATATATATCACTCTTCCCTCAGTTAATAGCAGGCCCAATTGTAAGATATAATGATATTGCCGAACAGCTTGCCGTTCGTAATAATAACAGGGCAAATTTTGTGTCCGGTATTGAGCGTTTCGTAATAGGTCTTGCCAAAAAAGTTCTAATTGCAAATCAGATGGCTTTGCTTGCAGATACTGCGTTTACAATTGCTCCGGATAGTCTTTCCACTTTTATTGCATGGCTGGGCATTATTGCATATTCATTGCAAATTTATTTCGACTTTTCGGGTTATTCGGATATGGCCATCGGCCTTGGCAGAATGTTCGGATTTAAGTTTCTTGAAAATTTTAATTTTCCATATATAGCCAAATCGATTCGTGAATTCTGGCGCAGATGGCATATTTCGCTGTCAAACTGGTTTAGGGATTATTTATACATTCCCTTGGGCGGGAATCGAAAGGGAAATCACAGAACTTATGTTAACCTTCTCATAGTATTTTTTGTAACGGGCATTTGGCATGGTGCAAGCTGGAATTTTGTTGCCTGGGGAATGATACATGGCCTTTTTATGATTCTCGAAAAGCTTGGCCTCGATAGGTTACTTGAAAAACTTTGGAAACCAGCACAGCATATATACACTGTTTTTATTGTTATGATGGCATGGGTACTTTTCAGGGCTGATGATTTTAATCATGCCTGGGGATATTTTCGGGCTTTGTTCTCTTCTAGAAGTACTGATCTAAACTATGATGTTCTCGATATATTCCTAAATAACGAAATTTATTTCATTGCGGCCATTGCTGTATTAAGTTCAACACGTATTTGGGTTATTGTGTATGAAAAAGTAAAAACTATGTTATCAAATCATGAAAAACTCATTATTTTATCAAAAGGGTCTTGGTTGTTTCTGGTTGTTATATTTATTGCAGGAGTTATGATAATGGCCACTAACTATCTTGTTGTTAACTCATACAATCCATTTATCTACTTTAGATTTTAATTATGACCAATATTAAAGAGATTCTTGTTTCAGTATTATTCGTGGGTATTTTAATCCTTCCCTTTACTGATAGATTATTTGGTTTTTTCCCTGAAGTAAAAAATAATGAAAACCGTTCATTAAAAGCAAAGCCACATTTAAATGTCTCATACCTTGATGCATTTCCTGCAGAGTTTGATGAGTATTATTCTGATAATTTCGACCTGAGAAATCAATTTCTGCTACTAAATAGCAAGTTAAAATTTCAAATGTTTAACATGCCCCCAATTGATGATAAAGCCATACTTGGTTTGGATGATTGGATGTATTTGGTGGAAGACCAGATGGAAACATATTTGGGAAAAACTCTGATAAACAACAGTTCCCTTAACCAATACTATAATATTATAAATTATAGAAGGAACTTTTTAGACAGTATCGGGAGTAAGTATTATATAGTAGTGGTTCCGGTTAAAACATCAGTCTATCCTGAGTTTCTGCCGGTATTCCGGCAAAAAAACGATCAAAAAACATTAACCGATCAGTTTGTAAATCTAACAGATACCATGAGGGGTTTAACAGTTGTGGATTTGCGCCCTGTTTTTAAGGAAGCCAAAGGAGGTGGTGTTAGGATGTTTCATAAAACAGATAATCACTGGAACGAGTATGGAAGTTATATAGCATACAAAGAGATAATGAAAGTTATATCAAACGATTTTCCCGGTCTTGATCCAATGGATATATCAGGCTTTACAATCGACTCGGTTGAGGTTGAAGGGATGGGACTCTCAAAAATGATGGGAATATATCTTGGAGTTACTGAAAACAAGATATCCTGCAAACCAACTTTTCAAAGTAAAAGTAAAAAAGGACAGATTAGCAATTATCCAATTACCCCCTCGTTTGGATATAAATCGCAGTATGAAATGGTGTATGTTGTTGATAATGAAAGTTTGCCAAAACTACTAATGATCCGTGATTCTTTTGGTGGAACTGTTATGCCTTTTTTAAGTGAACATTTTAGCAAAAGCATTTATATCTGGGATGGATGGCAGTATGGTTTAAACAAAAATATTGTACTAAATGAAAAGCCGGATATATATATACAAATTGTGGTTGAGACATTTATCCCCAACATACTGGAATATGCAAAATACCCTTAATTCATTTTGTTAAAATGGTTTTTTGATGAAACAGATATTGTATATTAATCATGCATATTCCGGGTTTAATATTATTCCAATCCCCAAACTTCAATTAATTCTCTTGGTAGTTCCGGTCGGCCACGCTTATTGATTGATGTTCCAATTACCAATGCCTTAATCATTAACTTATTATCAGGAAGGCGATAAATATGTTGAATAAAACCAAAACGTAGTGGAGAAATCCGTTCCATTCGGAGTTTAGAAACAAACCTATCTCCACTCCTCAAAGGTGATTGAAAGTCAATTTCAACTCTTTTAACCATCAAGTTTATTCCCTTTTCACTTAACTCAGCAAAATCAATACCGATTGATTTTATATATTTATGACGAGTATGTTCAAGGTAATTTTGGTATACCGAATTGTTCACCACTCCCTGTAAATCACATTCATAATCACGAACTTCCATCTCAAAATTAAATACAAAATCTCCCATAGTATAAAAAATTATTTAACTGAAGACGGAAGTCCGAAGTCAATCTTCCGATTTCAATCTTCCGTCTTCCAACTATTTCGTTCCATATTCCTTGCCAAGTTTCCTCAAAGCCAGCCACATTTTTAAAGTTTCTCTTGAATCTGTTGCTGGATAACCCAACACGATTTTCCCCGCAGGTATATCATTCATAACCCCTGAGCCTGCACCAACAGCAGCTCCGGGATGGATTACTGTTTGTTCCTTAATGGATACTCCACCACCTATCATTGCACCATCACCAATTTTGGCGCCTCCGGCTATTCCGGTAGTTGCAGCTACTATTACAGAACGTCCAAGTTCGCAATTATGTGCAATTTGAATAAGATTGTCAATTTTACAACCATCACCAATTATTGTTGAGCTAAACTTGCCACGATCAATACATGTGTTTGCTCCAATTTCAACACCATTCCCAATTATTACGTTACCTATTTGTGGAATTTTTACCAGCCCTTGTCCGTCTTCCCTTGGTGTGAACCCAAATCCATCGGCCCCGATGCTTGTATTGGTATGGATAATACAATAATGACCTATTTCACAACGCTCACGAATTACTGTGCCGGGCCAAATGATAGTGCCATTCCCAATCTTAACTTCATCAAGTACTGTAACATTTGGATACAATACAACCCCGTCGCCAAGTACAACATCTTTTCCTACATAACAGCCGGCTCCAATTTTACAGCCCTTCCCAATTGTAGTTGATTCATGTACGGTAGAGGTAGGATGAATTTCAAAATCAAACTGCGGAGGACCCGG
>CALDOI010000079.1 GCA_937912115.1 uncultured Bacteroidota bacterium
AGATAAAACTATAAAGATGAAGATTTATCAGCGCATTTTGATGTTTAGTTGGTATAAACTATAAAAGTAAATAAAAAAGGCTGACCTCATGGCCAGCCTCCAAATTTTTCACAACTTATAACTACTGAAGAGTCATGGTTATGGTTGCAGTATAAGTGTCTATTCCTAAACCAAAATCTTCGGTTATTGCTGATGTTATTATTAGGTTTGTTCCGTTTAGTGTAGTTATTGTAGCAATTGCAGGATCATCATCAGGATACAAAATTGTTAAAGTTTTAGCATCACCGCTAAGAGTCCAGGTACCATCATTTGTTGTTTGAGGATCATCAGGATCACATTTTGTGGGACCTTCATCTTCTGTTAATTTACCATCTGTATTAAATGTAATGAGATCATCTTTTGTACAATCCTGTACGCCCAAAGCATATATATTAGTTACTACAACGCCAAGTACTTCAATTCCAGGATTAATTGTCATCCCGGTAACTTTCCAGTTTCCTGCCGTTAAATATTCGGTTGGTGTTTTAGTTGTTATTTCCTCTTTTTTACATGATGTTAGTGCGATCGCAAATACAATTACAAACAGAGAAATAATTTTTAAATAGTTTTTCATAAATTTTTAAATTTTAAATTTGATTGGCGAAAGTAATTCATCTGTGTTTGCATCATATACAAATATTTGTTAAATATCAAATTATAAAATCAAATAGGCATCTTTTTATACTGAATATAAAACAAAAAAGCCTCCGGTAATTAAACCGAAGGCCCCGCCTGGTAATAAAACCACTTATTTACCTAAACAATTTGTTAATACTAACTTTCTTGGTTATTTTACCTTTACTGGTAATAAAATTCATGTAGTAGTTTCCTGTTGGTTGAGAACTTATGTCAATTGTTTTAACAAATTCATTTACTGTATTTATCAGTTTCAGCTTTTCAATTACCTGTCCCGATGAGTTTACAATAACAACCTCTATGTCCTCAGTAGCCCCGTCAATATTAAGGAGGAACCTGCCTGCAGATGGGTTCGGGGATATTACTATTTCCATATCATTATCACTAGCATTATTTATGCCCACAGGGCTAAGTCCCACCTCAAGGGTTTCAGAATAGACTGGATCACAGTACGAATTCTCGACCTCCACAAAAATCTGGGCAATCAATCCGGTATAATCAGCATTCCAATATACGGTTCCGATAGTGTCGTTTCCTTCGATGGTACCAGCTTCAATTGGATTGAGGTGCCAGTGATAATAATCCGCTCCTGCAACACTATTGATAGTGTAAGTGGATGTATTTGTAACATCAAGGTTTATTATAGTTGGTCCATCCGGGAGACTTGGTTGTTGTGGGGCTAACATAACATATAGTAGTACCATATCTGATACATCCCCGGGGCAGTCAGCATTTCCAAAAGCAGTTAGTGTTAAATCAACTTCACCGTTAACAATATCTGCTTCACCTGGTGTATAAGTTGCGTCCAACATTGTTGGGTCATCAAATGAACCATCACCCGATGTAGTCCATACTTGACCATTATTATAACTAACCTCACCACTAAGGGTATGCATTCCATTTTCACATATTGTAGCATCGCTACCCGCATTTGCGGTTGCAGAATGGTTTATCACAAGATCCATGGTATCAGAAATTTCCGGCAGACACGGGCTAATCGAAAATGCGAACAAAACCAAACGTGTAGTACCATCTATAATATCTTCCGGACCCGGAGTATAAGTTGCATTTAGTAAAAACGGATCATCAAAAGCACCATCACCTTCTGTATTCCAGTAGGTATATGACTCGTTAGTAACCGTACCGTTAAGTTGATATGAACCTAGATCACATACTTCCCCATCGGAACCTGCGTTTGATGTTGGAAGTAATTGAAATGCAAGAACCAGTTCATCAATTGCACTTACAGAACATGGAGAAATTGCATAGGCAGTTAGGGTAATATTAACTGAACCTGTAGAAATATCATTAGCTCCCGGAGTATAAGTCGCATTTTGGATAGTTGGATCATCAAAAGAACCGTCACCAGCGGTTGTCCATAATAAACTTTGTTCATTCGAAACCATTCCCGAAAGGGTATAAGAATCAATAAGGCATGTTGTATCATCTTCACCGGCATAAGCTAGTGGCAATAATGCGATACTTAATGTCATTTCGTCTGAAGCATCAACGGCACAAGGGCTCAATGCTATTGATGTGATTGTTAAATCTACAGAACCAGCGATAATGTCATTTGATCCCGGAGTATAAGTTGCTGCAATAAGAGTAGGATCATCAAATGTACCGTCACCCGAGCTTGTCCAGAGTAGGGATTGGTAATTTGTTGCTAAACCTGTAAGCGTGTGGGTTACATCTTCGCAAATAGCTGCATCTGCACCGGCATCAGCAGTGGGAGGTTGCTGAATCGTTAATACCAGATCA
>CALDOI010000080.1 GCA_937912115.1 uncultured Bacteroidota bacterium
TCAGGATAGAACTGTGCACCGGCAGGCTTAGCACCATATCCTTTAATAAAAGGTTCAAGGTTATTTAACTCATCCCATGGGCCATAATTAATGATGGCATATTGTTTATCTTTTTCGTTGTCGATACCTAATAGAAAAGCATCTTTTTCTTCAACGTTTTCTACCCAAAAAATTTCGTCCATAAGTTTGGCAGCATCAAAAAGTAATTTAAGCATTTCCTTTTGATTATCACTCAGGTGGTTAATATCGGCAGTAAGCTTAACCTTAGTATATTTTCTCATTTCATATGGTTTTTCTGTGGCTTCCTTCTTTTGCTCACATCCTGCAAAGGTGATAATGACACCAAGAATAATTATTAGTAAGTTGATCTTCTTCATATTATTAATTTTATGTTGGTTTGAATTAAGATACAAATGTAGATATTTTTGATAACAAAGATTTATAAACATGAAAACCTGCCCCTCACATTGCATGATTGACAGGTTTACTTTTAAAAGAAAATAACCAGATGAAATTAATCGCTTTGGTTGTTACCCAAAGTATGCTATTGTTGCTTTTTGATTTTGTCCTCTTTCGATAGCCCATCCAAAACTTCTATGTTTATACCATCGGAAAGACCAGTTTTTATATATCTTTTTTCAAATACCTGAGGTGATGTTTCAACTTCAACGTAAACAGTATCATTTTCGAACAGCAGTAGGCTTTCTGAGATTGCGAGTACACTATCGGCCTTGTCGAGGACAATATTTGCATTGGCACTGTAGCCAGATCTTATAAACTGGTCATCCCGAAGTACTACATCAGCTTTTATCTCAAATTGTACCGCACCATTTACTTCAACACCTTTAGGGCTAATATGTTCAAGCAGTGCTTCAAACTGAATATCTTCAATGGCTCCGATAACGAGAATAAGAGGCATTCCTTCTTTAATTTTACCAACTTCGGTTTCATCAATGTTGCCTTCGAAAACCATTTTACCCATATCGGCAATATTTGCAATTGTTGTACCTGCATTAAAATTGTTGGCTTCAATAACCTGATACCCAATTTCCACAGGGATGTCCAGTATCATTCCATCAATTTGGGATCTAACAAGAGTATTGGTTTTGCCTCCTGAGTTTTTGGTTTGACCTTCCTGAATAAGATCAAGTGTTTCCTGCGCAGTTTCAAGCTCTTCCAAAGCACTTTTGTAACCGGTTTCGTACGATTCAAAATCGGCTCTGGCTATAACCCCTTTTTCAAGTAAGCTAAGTTGCCGATCGTAATTTGTTTTTGTTTCTTTAAGGTTAATCTTGGCAACTTCAATTCTCGACTTGGCATTGTTAACATTAATCATATTAGGAATAATGCGTATCCTTGCAATCAGATCACCTTTTTTCACCATTTCTCCTTCTGCCACATAAATTTCTTCAATAATACCTGAAACAATAGGTTTAATTTCTATTTCCTTACGAGGAACTACCGATCCGGTAGCTGTCGTCTTTTTTACAATATCAATAACTACTGGTGAATCTGTTTCGTAAACAATAGGTTCATCTTGTGATTTCTGATAAAGAAAATACATAGTATAGCCAATAGCTCCTACTATTATCAATCCTACTAATACTTTGAAAAATGTTTTCATGTGTTATTATTTAATTTTTTTAGTCACATGGAACTACCCATGTTTTTTGATTTAATCATTAACTTACTCATCTCTGAGAGCATCAATTGGTTTTATTTGTGTGGCACGTCGGGCAGGAATTAAACCTGCTAACGCACCTGATATTATTAATATTATTAAAGCAACTATTGCCTTGTCGAAGTCAACTTCCGGTCGTGCAAACATATCTGTAGAAGCGCCAAACTCAATAAGTAGATAGTTTATGAGCTCAAGTATTCCGACCCCTAGAACCAATCCAATATATCCTGCCATTGCAGTTAAAAAAACTGATTCGAGTACAATTTGACTTTGTATTGCCATAGGTGTTGCTCCTATAGCTCTTTGTATCCCTATTTCTTTTGTTCGTTCCTTAACTACAATTAGCATAATATTACTAACTCCTATTACACCGGCTAATAATGTTCCAATCCCAACTATCCAGATTAATCCATTTATCCCGGCAAAAAGGTTTTCCATTTTTTGGAATTCGGTTTCAACATTAAACGACCCAACAGCCCTATCATCATCAGGAGCTATTGAATGGCGTTCTCTTACAATTTTTTTCGCTTTTTCAAGAGCAACTGATGCCGGAACATCTTTATATGAAGTCATTGAGTACCACCCAACAATGTCACCCATATTATAAGTTTGCTGAAGTGTTGTAAATGGCATAAATATTTGCTGGTTTTCTCGTTCAGCCTGCTGATCGTTTTTCTTTGATGAGAAAATTCCCACAACACGAAAGTATACTCCTCGAATCCTTAGATAATCACCAATTGGATCTTCATCGGCATCGAACATCTCATCTTTTACTCTTGTGCCAATTACGATTACTTTTCGCTTATTTTCAATATCTTTATAATTAATAAATCTTCCTTCATGAATATTCATTGGGTCAATTTTATTCATGTCAGGATAATCGCCTTGGATTGAATAAGCAGCGGTACGTTCTCCTCTTACAACATTGTTGTCGCCCTGAGCACTAAAAACTTGTAATCGGGGAGCAATATATTCTAATTCGGGCAGATTTTCTCGTAGAGCCTTTGTGTCGTCATTTCTGAAGTTATATCTCCTTCCCCTGGGGAATCCTTTATAAGGCTGTGTGGTTGGCATAGTCCACATAAACAATGCGTTGTTAGCCATATCACCCATTCCTTGGTTAACACCGTTTTTTAACCCTTTTCCGGAACCCAACATTATAACGAGCATAAATATTCCCCAAAAAACACCAAATGCTGTAAAGAATGTTCTTAGTTTATTCTTACTAAGAGCACTCATTATTTCGGTCCATTTATCTTTATCAAACAAATACATAATATTAATTTTGAGTACCTTGAGTAACACTAGTTATGAGAAGGTGTAAGTTGGCATATTCTATTTTCTTTTTGATGTTTTCCATTTTAAATAACTTAGCTCGCTTTTTACTTTAGTTTTTCTTTAGTGTTTTAATTTATTCATCACGTAATGCAATAACCGGTTTTACGGAAGCTGCTTTTTTAGCAGGAACGTAACCAGCAATTGCTCCAGCCAACACCAACAAGGCGGTGGCTGTTAAAGCAACATTCATATTTATCTCCGGATTGGCGAAATAGTCGACAGAAGGTAGTGATTTTGAAACCAGTTCGAGCAACCCAACACCTATAACTAGTCCGATATAACCTGCAACTGCTGTTATTAAAATTGATTCTTGAAGAATAAGACTTACTATTGAAAAAGGTGTTGCACCAAGTGCTTTCCGAATACCAATTTCCTTGGTTCGCTCCTTAACAACAATCATCATAATATTGCTTACACCCACTATTCCTGAAATTATTGTCCCTATACCAATTACCCAAATAAATAGCCTGATACTAGCAAAAAGACTCATAAACTGCTGAAAATTTTCAATACTATTGAAGATGAAAATTGCTCTTCGATCTTCGGGGTCGAACTTATGCTTGTCTGATAATTTTGTTTTAGCTTCTTCAATTACTGCCATACTTTCAGCAACTGACCCACCTTCAAGATTAAAGTGTATAGACCGGATATAGTCACCCATGTTAAAAACCTTTTGGGCTGTTGAGATGGGAATATAAACTCGTAACAGGTCGCGGTCGGAACCGGGATCGTCAAAAACACCAATTACTTTAAAGGGTACTCCACTAACTTTAACATAACTATCAACACTTTCTTCTCCCCCTTTAAATAATGCTTCATAAACCAGTCTTCCAAGAACTACCACTTTTCTGAAATAATCCATGTCATTCTTGTTAAGAAATCTTCCTGTGGTCATCTCAAGTGACTCAACATATTTATAATCAGGTGTTATTGCGAATATGTCGAATGTTCCGTATTCGTTTTTATAAGAAAGCACGTTGTTCTGAAAGAGTCCGGTTCGGGTGGAAGTATGATCAACATTTTCCATATCGCTTAACATATCATAATCTTGGTTGCTAAATCTAACATTCCTTCCTGGTTTCATGCCTTTGTAGGCCTTTGATGTTACTCCTGAGTTTATTGTAATATAATTTACAGCATCACCTTCGAATTCTTTTTTTACACCATTTTCAAGACCATAACCCGAACCAAGCAGTATAACAAGCATAAAAATTCCCCATGCTACACTAAAGCCCGTAAGTAAGGTACGTAATTTATTCTTACTTATGGTGTTAAATATTTCTTGCCATTTATCGATATCGAACATACTCAGTATTTTTATGCCATATGTTGGGCAGCCAGCCATTCTTTTCTCTGGCCATTTTCAATAATAGTATCAATAAGTCCATCTTTTAATCGGATGATTCTGTCGGTTTCAGCAGCAATTTCTCGTTCGTGGGTTACAATAAGAATTGTAATTCCAGTTTTGTTTATTTCTTTAAACAATTTCATTACCTCAATGGATGTTGCTGAATCAAGTGCTCCTGTTGGTTCATCTGCTAAGATTACCTTTGGTTTAGATATAAGTGCTCGGGCAATTGCCAGCCGTTGTTTTTGCCCTCCGGATAATTCATTTGGTAGATGGTGAGCCCAGTCGGCTAATCCCATTCTATCCAAATATTCCATTGCCAATTGATTCCTCTTTTTCCTATTTACTTTTTGATAATATAGAGGAAGAGCAACATTTTCCATTGCATTTTTGAATGAGATAAGATTAAATGACTGAAATACAAATCCAATGAATTTGTTCCTATAGAAGGCGGCTTTCTTTTCATTAAGGTTTTTAATTAATTCACCGTTTAACTTGAAAGTACCCTGATCGTAGTTATCCAACATACCTATTATATTAAGTAATGTTGATTTACCAGAACCAGATGAACCCATAATGGAAACCAGTTCGCCCTGATTTATATTTAGGTCAATGCCTTTAAGAACGTGTAAGCTTGTTTTGCCTGTGTAATAGGTTTTATTTATGTTTTCAAGACTAATCATTGTTGCAGTAGGTTTATCGATATAACTATGCGCATCTAGCCATAATTATGCCATTGTGTGTATGTGATTGATTATGTGTCTATAGCAAAAATCAGTTCGGAAAAAGGTGTTCGGGCATACTACATATTGTGTGCGAAAACGATCATTTTAGTTAAAATTGTAGTCTATTTTCTTATAAATTCCAAAACCAAATTACTGAATGTTAACTCTTGCACTTTGTGATAACGATAGATTTCTATTTTTATTCACCATGCAATAATGTAATTGATAATAAGTTATACATTTGTTAAGTTAAACAAACCGTTATCTTTTGTAGATGGATATATATACAAGAAAAAGAATTTGGAAGATAACTCTCTCAATACTTGGCCTGCTGATCATAGGTTTGTCATTATTCTATACAAACCTAATCGTTGGGAAGTTCGCAGCCGGAGAGCGTAAAAATGTACGTTTGTGGGCAGACGCTGTTCAGCGAAAAGCTAGACTTGTGCGATATACTGAGTCCTTTTTCGGACAATTACAGGAACAGGAACGTAAACGTGTTGAATTGTTAGCCAATGTTTACACCCAACTTCTTGATGAAGACCAATTGGAATATGACTTCTTTCTGGATATAATTCGCGATAATAATACTATACCTCTTATAATAACAGATGACAAAGGCTGGATACTGGATTCGAAGAATCTTGATTTTAAACTTGACACAGTACTGCGTTTATCTGGTAAAATTAAGGCAGAGTTTACAGTTTATGAGCCAATAGTTTATCAATATTTACCAAATCGCAATCGATATTTATATTACAAGGACTCAAGGTTTTTTACTGAGTTGAAAGACGTACTTAGTAATTATGTTGCATCGTTTATGTCGGAAGTTGCCTTAAATTCATCAAGCGTTCCTGTAATAATTACCGACAGCACTCATAATAAGGTACTAAAGTTCGGGAATCTGGATGATATTAAAATGAATGATCCGATATATGTTGAGAGTAAACTTGAAGAAATGGCTGATGAGAATAGACCAATCAAAGTAAATTTTGGTGACCAGGGTACATCATATATTTATTATCAGGATTCAGAACTCCTTACAATAATTAAATATTTTCCGCTTACGCAGATATTGATTATTGCTGTTTTTGCAGCCATAGCATACTTGCTTTTCAGCTTTGCACGTAAATCGGAACAAAATAGGGTTTGGGCTGGTATGGCACGTGAAACAGCACATCAGATTGGAACGCCACTTTCATCCATAATGGCATGGCTCGAATTAATTAAAATTGATGAAGGTAATGTTAGGCAAGCAACAACTGAAATTGAAAAGGATGTACAACGCTTGGAAATGATTACTGAACGATTTTCAAAAATTGGCTCAACTCCAACACTCGAAAACGAAGATATAATTAAGATACTTAAGGATAGCATTACGTATTTAAGACCCAGAACCTCAAAAAAAGTTAAGTATCAACTCAACTTCAACGAAAATAATGAACTTCATATTCCTGTTAATCCTTCTCTTTTCAGTTGGGTTATTGAGAACTTGTGTAAAAATGCAATTGACGCAATGTCAGGAAATGGACTGATTACAATCGACCTGCATGAAGAAAACAAAAGTGTTATAATTGATATTAGTGATACAGGTAAAGGTATTTCTGCAACTGAACAAAAAGCAATATTTAATCCTGGATATACAAGTAAAAAGCGTGGCTGGGGATTAGGACTCTCTCTTTCAAGAAGAATTATTTGTGATTACCACAAAGGGAAACTCTTTGTAAAAAACTCAACCATTGGTAAGGGTACAACATTTCGAATTATTCTAAAGAAGATAATTCTGATTAAAGATATTTAAACTAATACCAATAAAAATTCAGACTTTCACTCCAACATTAAATCACTAATATCAAAAAAGCCATCCCTACTTTAATATCTTTGGCAACTAAATTTTTTTACAAATGAAAATTGCTGTTACAGGAGCCAGTGGGCATGTTGGTATTAATCTGGTTAAGAAGTTGGTGAACCTGGGTCATGATGTTAAAGTGCTAGTATATAATGATACTAAGTTATTAAAGGATTTACCTGTTGAAAAAATAAAAGGCGATCTTCGTAATATTGAATCATTGTTTAGTTTATGTGAGGGTGTTGAAATTGTTTTTCATCTTGCAGCCCTAATTTCGATCGGAAATGATTCAGAAAAAAATGTTTATTCAACCAATGTAGATGGAACTAAAAATCTTGTTACTGCTGCAAAAAAAGCAGGCGTTAAAAAACTAATACATTTTAGTTCGATCCACGCCCTCATACATGAACCATTTGATATTGAGATGGATGAGTCAAGAGCTATCGCTGTCAATTCCAATATTACTTACGAGCGAACAAAAGCAATTGCCGACCAATGGGTATTACAGCAACAAAGTGATGATTTTGATGTTGTTATAATGAATCCTACTTCGATTATCGGACCTGAAGATAATGGTCCTTCCTTAATGGGTGAGTTTATTTGCATGGTATATAAAGGTAGACTTCCCGGTATAGTTCCCGGAGGTTACGATTGGGTTGATGTTCGTGATATTGTGGATGCTTCGATTGCGGCAATCGATAAGGGAAGAGGAGGTGAGCGCTATTTATTATCGGGAAGTTGGTTAAGCATTAAGGATTTTGCTGATACTTTAATTAGTGTGGGTAATAAGAAAAGAAAGATACCTGTATTACCGCTATGGCTGGCCAGAATAGGAATTCCATTTTTGCATATATATGCAAAGGTTACAAATACAAAACCCATATATACCCGCGAATCTTTGTCAATTCTGCAATCTGGTAATAGGTTAATTTCTTCCAATAAGGCGCAAATGGAATTGGGTTTTTACTCCAGACCGTTAAAGGAAACTTTATCAGATACTTATAGTTGGTTCAAAGAAAACAATTACTTTTAACCATGATTTCTGAACAACTTTTTTCCACTTTCCTTTATATTTGGATAGCCCTGGCCATTGTTATTTTCCCCATTCTTCTGAAGATAATTGTCCCATATGGAAGACATACCTCAAGTTCGTGGGGCCCTAAAATAAATAATCGACTTGGTTGGATATTAATGGAAGTTCCTGTGGTAATAGTGTTTTCGTGGTTTTTTTTTACAGGAGATGCCCCTAAATCAATTCCGGTTTATATTTTCTATGGACTTTTTATGCTTCATTATGCGAACAGAATATTTGTTTTCCCATTTAAGATGAGATCGCAGTCCAAACAAATGCCATGGTCAATAATTATAATGGCTGTTTTCTTTAATTTTTTCAATGGCTTCTTTAATGGATACTGGTTTGGAACACTTAGTCCGGCATACAACTTATCATGGTTGTATGACCCGAGATTTATTATCGGGTTAATACTTTTTTTTGTTGGGATGTATATTAACATTTCATCTGATAATATCCTTTTCAATTTAAGAAACGGAGATAAGAAAGGATACTATATTCCTTATGGTGGATTGTTTAAGTATATTTCTTCACCTAATTTATTTGGTGAAATAATAGAATGGACAGGGTGGGCATTAATGAGCTGGTGTTTGCCTAGTTTCTCATTTGCCATATGGACAATGGCCAATCTAATTCCTCGTGCCGTTGATCATCATCGTTGGTATTATCATCGGTTTACCGACTATCCAAAAAATAGAAAAGCAATTTTTCCAAAACTACTTTAGTTGGTTTAAAACTCATAAATTTGCACACTCTTTGGTTTTGTCGTTTTGAGTGAATTATGAATTACAGAAACAGAATATGTTATAATTGTTTGTGTTACTCAAAATGACAATCTAAAGTATCTACTTCATTTCTGAAAGATAAAATATTAATGACACCAAAACCAGACACAATATTATCAAAAGTTGATTCTCCTGCTGATATAAGGAAACTGTCTGAATCTGAATTAATTCAGTTATCCGGCGAATTGAGAAGTTTTATATTGGATGTGGTAAGTGTTCACCCTGGTCATTTGGGTTCAAGCTTGGGAGTTGTTGAACTAACGGTTGCATTGCACTATGTTTTTAATACACCATTTGATCGTTTAATTTGGGATGTTGGCCATCAGGCTTATGGTCATAAAATTTTAACGGGGAGGCGGGATAATTTTTTTACAAACCGTCAGTATGGCGGTATTTGTGGTTTTCCTGTTCGTGAAGAAAGTGAATATGATGCTTTTGGAACAGGGCATGCATCAACTTCCATATCCGCAGCGTTAGGTATGGCTGAGGCATCAAATCTTAAGGGAGAAATTAATCGAAAACATATTGCAGTAATAGGAGACGGTGCACTTACAGGAGGAATTGCCATTGAGGGATTGAATAATGCTGGTGCCACCAATGCCGATATATTAGTTGTACTTAATGATAATGGTATTTCAATCGACGAAAATATTGGCTCTTTAAAAGGTTACTTTTCTCAAATAGCAACTGCATCAAAAGCCGGAAGGAAAACATGGAAGTCACTTGGGATTGATAATAAATATGCTAATTCGATTTCAAGTGAAAATACATCAATAAAGGGCAAGTTTCAACGACAAAGCAACTTGTTTCAAGCAATGAATTTCAATTATTTTGGTCCAATTGATGGTCATGATGTTCCTAGCCTTGTTAGGGTTCTGTCGAAAATTAAAAACATTAACGGACCAAAAATACTTCATGTAATAACAACTAAAGGTAAGGGATTTAAAAAGGCTGAAGAAGAACAAACTGTTTATCATGCTCCCGGCAAATTTAACAGAAGTACAGGAGAGTTGTTAGTGGTTGATTCTGAAAAACTACCAGATACTTATCAGGAAGTTTTTGGAAAAACACTACTTGAACTTGCAGAAAATGATAATAGAATTGTTGCAATAACACCCGCCATGCCTACCGGATCGGCTCTTACATTTATGAAGGAAAAATTTCCTGAAAGAGTTTTTGATGTTGGAATTGCCGAGCAACATGCTGTAACTTTCGCCGCAGGACTCGCCACCCAAGGGTTTAAACCTATGTGTACAATCTACTCAACATTCCTTCAGCGTGCCTACGATCAGGTTATTCATGATGTTGCTCTCCAAAAACTACCGGTTGTTTTTTGTGTTGATAGGGCAGGGCTGGTTGGAGAGGATGGAGCAACTCACCATGGTGCATTCGATCTTGCATTTATGAATAGCATTCCGGGAATGGTTATCAGCGCACCCATGAACGAAGTAGAATTAAGAAACCTATTGTTTACCTCATCAACTTATTTTGAAGGCCCATTTTCAATCAGGTATCCCAGAAGCAGAGGCGTTTTAGATCACTGGGATGTCCCTTTTAAGAAAATGGAAATTGGCAAAGGTGAACGGATAACCGATGGTAAAGGAACTGCAATATTATCATTGGGCCATGCTGGCAACTTTGTTAAAGATGCAATTACAAGAGTGGCAAAACAAAATATATATCCCGGACACTATGATATGCGTTTCCTAACTCCAATTGATGAGGAAATACTTCATTACGTTTTTAATAATTACGATAGTGTTTTAACAGTTGAAGATGGTGTTATTGCTGGTGGTTTAGGAGCGAGTGTATTAAGATTTAAAAACAAATACAATTATCATAATAAACTTGAACTATTGGGAATCCCCGATCGGTTTATAAGTCATGGTAAAGTTGAGACTCTCCATAAAGTTTGCGGATATGATGCGGATGGAATTGTAGCAATGCTAATAGGAATACAATAGCTTATTTTCACATTGCATATCTTATGATAAATTGTATTTTTGCCAGTTAAGATTTGGCAATAGCCTGTCATAATTAATAAAGCAGAATGTACGATTATTTGAAGGGTAGTTTGGTTGAGAAAAACCCAACCCATATAATTCTAGATGTTGGAGGAATTGGTTATATGGTAAATATCTCACTAACAACATATTCTAAAATTAAGGATCTGGAAAACATCAAAATCTACATTCATTTTGTGGTTCGTGAAGATGCTCAATTATTATATGGCTTTGCAGATATTACTGAACGGATTTTATTCGGACATCTAATAACCGTTTCCGGAGTAGGAACCAATACGGCACGATTAATCTTGTCCTCATTATCAACAGAGGAAGCATTCGATGCAATTGTTCAGTCAAAAGCAGATGTACTACAAGCAGTTAAGGGGATCGGTGGTAAAACAGCTCAACGAATAATTATTGATTTAAAAGATAAATTGATGAAATCAGGAATTGAGCACGAAAAAATAGACAATACCCACAATACAATCAGAGAAGAAGCGTTATCAGGGTTACTGATATTGGGCTTCAATAAACCTGCTGTAGAAAAAGCATTAAATAGTGTACTTAAATCTAACAAGGCCATTAGTATTGAGGGATTAATTAAAGAATCATTGAAGATGTTATAGTAGTTTACTGCTAAACTTAAGCGATAAAATAAAATACATTGAACAGGGAGAATATATATACTAAAGCTATACAATTTCTTTTTTTAGGCGTATTCATTGTACTTCTATTAATTCCGGTTGGGGTATTATCACAGAATGTAAGTTATCCTGATTCAACCCCAAGCCCTGACACATCTAAAATCGATTTGATTTTCCCCTTTAATGACTTCACTGGAAATCCATACATCGATAATCAAAATTCGAGCCCTTTGTTTATGAGTCAGCCATCAAATATTGAGCGTGAAATCATTTACAATCCCGAAACTAATAGTTATGAATTTGTTGATAAAATTGGTGACTTTTATTATCGTGCACCCACACAAATGGATTTTGATGAATATCAACAATATGAACTCAATAGAGATGTTTCTGATTACTGGAATGAGCGAACGCAAACTGTTGGTACTTCGGATGGTGAGCGTTTAATCCCTAAAATTTATATAGGTGGTGAAGCCTTCGACAGGATATTTGGAAGCAATACAATCGATATTCGACCTCAGGGTTCTGCTGAAGTAAGCTTTGGAATTCTCTCCACCAAACGTGACGATCCTGCATTGGATGTAAGGCAACGAAAAACTACCAATTTCGACTTCGACATGAAGATTCAAATGAATGTTGTTGCTAAGATTGGTGATAAGATTGAATTTAAGGCAAACTATAATACCGAATCTTCATTTGATTTCGAGAATACTCTTAAACTAAAATACGAAGGTAAGGAAGATGAAATTATAAAACTGATAGAAGCTGGTAATGTTAGCCTCCCTTTGCGATCAACATTAATCAGTGGAAGCCAGAGTTTATTTGGAGTTAAAACTGAATTGCAGTTTGGTAAAACCCATGTTACTGCAATTTTTTCGCAACAGCAAAGTGAAACTAAAAATATAACTGTTGAGGGTGGAGCACAAACCAATAGGTTTACAATGACTGCTCTCGATTATGAGCAAAACAAACACTTCTTCTTTGCCCATTCGTTCAGAGACTTATATCCAAAAGCATTAAGGAGTTTGCCAATTGTTGCTTCCGATGTTAATATAACAAAGGTGGAACTATGGGTTACAAACATTGGTGCTGCCACTGAAGAAAATAGAAATATTGTTGCTTTTACCGATCTTGGCGAAGGAAATCAAAAGGATATATATAGCCCCTATATTTATGCTTTACCTGGTGGAATAAAACCATCTAACTATTCAAATAGTTTAATGGGAAGCTTGGATACAAATCAGGTAAGAAGAATTAATACCGTTACCAATTATTTAAGTGGTGACCCATTTCATATTGGTAAAACAAACTATTTTGTAGCCGGTGAGGATTATGTGAAACTTGAAAATGCACGTAAACTTCGTCAATCGGAGTATTCACTTAACAAAAAGCTTGGATTTATTTCATTAAACACAACCTTGTCATCCGATCAGGTTCTGGCAATTGCCTATCAATATACGGTTATAGGAAGTGATAGTATTTATCAGGTTGGTGAATTTTCGGATCAGGGAATTGTTTCTCCCGACAACCTTGTTGTTAAGTTATTAAAAAGTAATACGCTTAGCACTAATATGCCCATGTGGGATTTGATGATGAAAAACGTATACGCCATTGGCGCTTATCAGGTTCAGAAACAAAATTTCATGTTTAATATCCTCTATTCGGGCAATCAGCAGGGAGTGCCAACTGGATATTTTACAGAAGGCCCAGAGAGTGTGACCGGAATACCTCTTATTCATCTTTTTGGTCTTGATTATTTAGATAATCAATTAAATCCCATCCCAGGTGGTGATGGTATGTTCGATTATATTGATGGAGCAACACTAAATGGGGGAACCATTCAATCTTCAAATGGACGGATATTTTTTACTAATCTTGAACCCTTTGGTAGCTATATCAGAGATTCGATATTTCCGAATAATCCTGAGTATGCGAAAATGTATGCTTACGACTCTCTCTACACCATGACAAAATCAGGTGCTGAGCAGTTTCCTGATAAAAATAAATTCCTTCTCGAAGGTATGTATAGTTCCTCAGGCGGTTCCGACATTAGCCTTAATGCACTTAATGTTCCACAAGGGTCGGTAAAAGTAACTGCCGGTGGAGTGCCATTGGTTGAGAATGTTGACTATACTGTTGATTATACACTTGGCCGAGTAAAAATCATTAACGATGGTGTTATGAACTCAGGAGTACCCATCAATGTTTCTCTCGAAAGTAACTCAATGTTTAATATCCAACAAAAGCGGATGATGGGTGTACATGTTGATCATGAGGTAACTAAGGATTTTCATATTGGTGGTACGTTGTTGAATTTACATGAAAGGCCACTTACACAAAAGGTTAATTATGGGGATGACCCCATTTCGAATACAATGTGGGGTATCGATATGAGTTATCGTACCGAATCGAGGTGGATGACAAAGATGATCGATAAATTACCCGGAATATCAACCAAAGAAATTTCAAAAATTAATGTTGATGGTGAGTTTGCTCAATTTATACCCGGGCATAGTAAAGCAATTGGCGAAACAGGAACCTCCTATATCGATGATTTTGAGGGTGCTTCTTCGTCAATTGATTTAAAAAACACAAATATGTGGTTTCTGGCAAGTACACCACAAGGTCAGCCAAATATGTTCCCTGAGGCCCAGATAAATGATCCATCAGCCACTAATGTATATGCTTATGGAAAAAACAGGGCGAAACTTGCATGGTATATTATAGATCCGCTCTTTTATGATGTAAGGGGTGGTTATAGACCGTCGAATGTTGATAAAAACGAGATTTCCAAAAACTCTGTACGTCAGGTACTACAAAAAGAGGTTTTCCCCAATAAGGACAATAATCTTAATAATATTCCTACTAACATCGCTGTACTAAACCTTGCATATTTTCCATCCGAAAAAGGATCATACAACTATGATGTGGATCAAAATGCTTATTCAGATGGAATTGATGAAAATGGTGATTTGGTTAATCCTGAATCAAGGTGGGGAGGTATGATGCGTGAAATTGAGTCATCGGATTTTGAAGCTGCAAATATTGAATATATCGAGTTTTGGATGATGGATCCTTTTACTGATGATATTGATAATAAGGGTGAACTATACATAAACCTAGGTGAAATTTCTGAGGACATTCTTAAGGATGGCAGGAAAAGTTACGAAAACGGATTACCAACTTCAGCAGTAGTAGAAAATGTTGATACTACTATTTGGGGACGTATTCCATCATTGCAAGCTTTGGTTGAGTCGTTTAGCAGTGCAGGTGGGTCACGCGAATTTCAGGATGTTGGATATGATGGACTTATGTCGGAGGATGAAAAAATATGGTACGACAATACTTATCTTGATGTGATTAGAGCAAAGTATGGGGCTAATTCCAAGGCATTTATAGATGCAGAAGTTGATCCATCTTCAGATAATTACCACTATTTTAGGGGGGGCGATTATGATCAGGAAGCAAAATATTCAAGTGTAACAGAGAGATATAAGAAATTTAATAATTCAGAGGGTAATTCACCTACTGATGCACAAAACCCGGAAGCATATCCAACGGCAGCAACTAATTTACCTAATATTGAGGATATCAATCGCGATAATACACTAAGTGAATCGGAACGTTACTTCCAATATAAAGTTGAACTTGATCCAACTAAAATGGAAGTGGGGCAAAACTATATTACAGATGTTTTTGAATCAAAAGATATAAAGTTAGCAAATGGTGATCTTACAAGCGTTCATTGGTACCAGTTTAAAATCCCAGTTCAAAATCCTGATAACATAATTGGAAATATAAGCGACTTCAGATCAATCCGTTTTATGAGGATGTTCATGAAAGACTTTGAACGCCCAATTGTTGCTCGTTTTGCCACCTTTGAACTAGTGCGTGGTGAGTGGAGAAGATATGATCACCAGATACTGGAACCTGGTGATTATCCAACTGGTGACTATGGCAATGAAACAAATTTTACGGTAGCAACAGTAAATATTGAGGAAAATGGAAAGCGTGAGCCTGTACCATATGTTATTCCTCCGGGTATAGAGCGTGAATCAAATTTTGGAACCACCAGCTATGTCCTTCAAAACGAGCAGTCGATCGAATTAAATGTTTCTAAACTTTATGATGGTGATGCCAGAGGTGTGTTTAAAACCACCGACTTTGATTTCAGACAATACAAGCGATTAAAAATGTATGTGCACGCTGAGAAATTGGTGGAAAGTGAAGATTTGGAAAAGGGTGATTTAACAGCATTTATAAGGGTAGGTTCCGATTTTACTGATAACTATTATGAGTATGAAGTCCCGCTTGAGTTTACCAAATGGGGGACTATTGCCACATCGGTAGATTCCATTTGGCCCGAAGTCAATAATTTTGACATCGACCTTCAGGAGTTAGTGCGTATTAAGCAAAATCGAAATGTGGCGATGCGTGATCCAAAAAGTGATTTACGTTTGGATAAACCATATACTGAATATATTGGGACAAATAAGGTTACTATCATGGGTAGCCCAAGTATTAGTGATGTTAAGGGAATTTTAATCGGAGTCCGTAATCCAAAACAACAATCAAGCTTAGATGATGACGGAACACCACGCAGTGCTATTATTTGGGTAGATGAATTACGACTTACCGATTTTAATGACCATGCTGGTTGGGCTGCCACAGGAAGGGTAGAGGCAACTTTAGCTGATTTGGGTAGGGTTGTCGTAACCAGCTCACATAGCTCTGCTGGATTTGCAAGCCTTGAAAAGAAAATCAGTCAGATACCGTTGGAACACGTAACTAATTTCATGGTTGCAACCGATATGGAGATGGGTAAATTTTTAGGTGAGAAAGCAGGTGTTAGAATACCTGTGCATTACGATTATGCCTTAACAACAATAACTCCCGAGTATAACCCCCTCGATCCGGATGTACTGCTGGATGAAGAGCTTGATACATATGATGATAAGAGTAAACGTGATTCCGTTCGTAGTCTTGTTATCGATAGAACGGTAAGGCAGAATATAAACCTAATGAACGTTAGAAAAGATAGGGTGGGAACCAATAAAAAGCAAAGGATATACGATATTGAGAACTTCAATGTGTCGTTTGCTTATTCGCAGAATGATCATCGTGATATTGATTTCGAGTACGATAATCAGGATCAATATCGAGGAGGGATAGGTTATAATTTTAATCCAAAACCCAAAAACTTTAAACCGCTGAATAAGGCTAAGATATTCTCCAATAAAAATCTAAAACTAATAAAGGATTTTAACTTTTATTTAATGCCAAAAACTTTTAGTTTCAGAACTGACATGGATCGATCAATCAGAAAGATGTTGTATCGTGATAAGAGTTTAGGTGATATTATAATTAAGCCAACTATTGATAGGCAGTGGGCATGGACTAGGGATTATAATTTTAAATATGATTTTTCAAAAGCATTAACCTTCGAATTTACTGCAGGGGCAAATGCTTATATTAGAGAACCAATAATTTATCCGGATAAGAATACACAGGAATGGGATGAGTATAAACAAGATGTTTGGAAAGATATATATGCTGGAGGAACAATGCAGCAGTATAACCAATCATTTAAGGCAACATACAACGTTCCACTTAAGAAAATACCTATTATTGATTGGGTTACAGTAGCGATGAGTTATCAAGCTCTTTATAAATGGGCAGCATCACCCTTTTCAATTCAGGAAAGGATGGGAAATACCATCGAAAATTCGAACCAAAAGCAACTTAATGGTAAACTCGATCTGGATAAGTTTTACGATAAGATACCTTATTTCAAAAAGATAAATAGTTCTAAAAAACGCTCCACGCGACCAACTTCAAGGGTAAGAGGAGGAGCACCTGAACCGCCTGAAGATGTTAATGATACAATTGAAAAACCAAAAGTTAATTATGGTAAAATAATAGGTGAAGGTTTTCTAAAAACAATTATGTCAATAAAGAATGCCTCTGTTACCTATAGTTCAGGATATGGTATGGTGTTGCCAGGATTTAATCAGTCTCCCGAATTAATGGGGGTTAACCTCGGTTCTTCAGCTCCAGGACTTGGTTTTGTTTTTGGAGATCAGAGAGATATAAAATGGGATGCTGCCGAAAATGGATGGATTACCAAAGATACAATTTTGAATAATCCATACATGAGGAAGTCTACGGAATCAATATCGTATAAGATAAGTGGTGATATACTAGGTGCAGTTAAGATTGATATTGATGGCGACAGGATTTATGCTAGTAATTATCGATCATATTTTAGAAATAGTAATTCATTTGATGACCCAATATTTGCAGAGTTTACTCCAATGGACGGTGGTAATTTTAGTATATCATACTCCATTATCCGGACTTCATTTGATAAAACTAACAGTGCTGATGTTTCAAATACATTTGTTGATTTCCTAGGATCTAGAAAGGATGTGGCATATCGATTGGCAAATGAAAATAGCTCATGGGATGGTGTGGAAGTTTATGACAGCCTTGCTGGAGGTATATTTCCTCGAGGCTATACGTCAACATCTCAGTCGGTATTATACTATTCGTTTTTGGCTGCATATTCTGGACAGGGAACCTCTTCTGTTAATACTAGTAGCCCATTTCCAAAAATACCAATACCAAACTGGCGTATAACATTTAATGGATTAACAAATATCAAATCCATTGGAAAGCTTTTCCGTACTGTTAATATTACTCATGGTTATCGTTCAATGTTAAGTATTTCGAGTTGGAGTACCAATGTTAATTTCGACCCGGAAAATGCAAATCAAACATTTCAAAATTCTGAAAATTACATTACTCAATACGATGTTGGTATTGTTTCAATTATGGAACAATACAGTCCATTAATTGGAGTTGATGTTACAATGCATAATAGCTTGTCGGCAAAAGTGGAGTATAAGAAATCCAGAAAACTTGATTTGAGTTTTGTAAATAATCAACTAACTGAAGTAGTTGGATCAGAAGTAATTGTAGGCATGGGATATAGAATAAAAAATCTCAAATTTACAATTGGTTCGTTGAGCGGAGGACCAAAAAATTCTAATTTTAAAAGTGATTTAAACCTCAAATTAGATTTCGGTATCAGAGATAATAAAACTACACTGCGAAGAATTGATGAAGTTAATAACCAAATATCTGCCGGTACCAAACAATACACACTTAACTTTGCCGGCGATTATATGTTAAGCCAGAGTATACAATTAAAACTGTATTATAACTGGACAAGTAGTAATCCATATGTTTCTTCACAAATGCCTAATTCCACTACAAGTGGGGGATTTAGTTTGCGGTTTAATTTAGCACAATAGTCATAAGTCCAATTTTAGTTGCAATGCAATTTATAGACACATCATGATGCAGATTTTTTTTAATGTAATTATTGCCCTGTGGAGCCTATCAATAATTGTTATAAAATCGTTGAAAAAAAATGCAATAACCAAACAGGTTAAGCTAAAAATAAATTAAATTTGAAGCTGTTTTTAATTAATATATAACGATGAATATTCCTGAAAATTTACTTTACACAGAAGACCATGAATGGGTTAGAATTGAGGGCGATTACGCTTTTGTTGGTGTTACCGATTATGCTCAAAAAGAGTTAGGTGATATTGTTTTTGTTGAAGTTGAATCAATTGATGAAGAACTTGATAAAGGAGACTCATTTGGTACAATTGAAGCAGTTAAAACAGTAAGCGATATGTTCATGCCTGTGAGTGGAATAGTTATTGAGTTTAATGAAAATCTGGAGTCGGATCCTGAATCTATTAATAAGGATCCTTATGGTGAAGGTTGGATTGTTAAAATAAAACTTGCCAATAAATCTGAACTTGATGAATTATTAGATAAAGTAGCATATTCAGAAAATATCGACGCTTAGTCAAGATGATGATCAGAAGATTATGGCCATCGCTGGTTTGGGCAATATTAATATTAATTCTCACGGGTGTCCCCGGAGTCTATTTCCCCAAAGTTGTCTCATTTTGGGATTGGCTATCTCCTGACAAAGTAATTCATATATTTATTTTTGGAGTACAGTGCATATTAATATTGTATGCTTTTCGTGGGCAATACACAACTGATAAACAACGTTATATAGGTAGTGCGGTAATAATTGTTGTAACAGTATTATTTGCATTATTAACAGAAGTTCTTCAAAAATATGTTTTTGTGGGAAGGCATGGTAACTTATGGGATTTTATCGCTGATGCTGTTGGTGTTTTGATCGGGTTCTTGGCATACTATTTGCTTAATTATAAAAAGAAGATTGTGAATAACTAATCAATTAAAGATTTTATTACTTTAGCCAAATTATACTATTAATCATAAATTAACTAGAAATGGAAGCCAGAAAAACAAAAAAAGCAGACCTCGAAGGAAGAAAAGGTTACTTTTTTGAAATAGGTCTGATTATAGCTTTATTAGTAGTTTTTGCTGCTTTTGAGTACAAAAGTTATGATAAGATAACTGTTGACCTAACTGCTCGCGCTGTTGATGATACTCCGGAGGAAATTATTCCAATAACCGAGCAAAAAGTTAAACCACCACCACCACCACCACCAAAGCAGGTTACTAAAATTACCATTGTAGAGGATGATGTTGAGGTTGATGATGAAATCGACATTGATGTGGATGCGGATGATGAAACTGAAATGGAAGAATATATTCCACCAGAAGATGATGATGAGGAAATAGTTGAGGCCGAGATTTTTACTGTGGTTGAAGCTATGCCAGAATTTCCGGGAGGAATGGCAAAACTTATGGGCTATTTGGGGAATAATATTAAATACCCTCCGTTTGCAAAAGAAACAAATATTCAGGGGCGTGTATTTATCAATTTCGTTGTTGAACCAGATGGAAGTATTTCAAATGTAAAAGTTCTTCGTGGTATTGGCGGAGGCTGTGATGAGGAAGCAATAAGAGTAGTTAATAGTATGCCAAAATGGAAACCAGGTATGCAGCGTGGTAAACCTGTTAGGGTTTCATATAACTTACCGGTAAAATTTACTCTTCAATAATAGAGAAATATAATAGGATAAAAAAAGCTGTATCGCATTAGGCGATACAGCTTTTTTTATGATCTGTTATCTTATTATTCGAAAGATAGTATGGAATCTCTGATAATTCCAATTGCTATCATAAGTTCTTTTTCGGTAATTACCAATGGAGGTGCAAATCTAATAATATGGTCGTGAGTTGGTTTTGCCAATACTCCGTTTTCAGCCATCTTTATACATACATCCATGGCAGTTTTGCCATTTTTAGGTTTAATCACAACTGCGTTCAGTAAACCTTTACCTCGTACAAGTTCTACCATATCCGATTTGATATTTTTCATTTCGGCTCTAAATAGTTTACCCAAAGTTTCAGCTTTTTCTTCAAGGTTTTCATCTACAATAACTTGTAAAGCTGCTGTAGCAATCCTTGCAGCAACCGGGTTTCCACCAAAAGTTGATCCGTGCTGACCAGGTTTAATTGTGAGCATAATCTCATCATCAGCCAGTACAGCTGATACCGGATATGTTCCTCCTGACAAAGCTTTTCCTAGTATTAGGATGTCAGGATGCACACCTTCATGGTCACAGGCTAGCATTTTTCCAGTACGTGCAATTCCGGTTTGTACTTCATCAGCAATAAAAAGTACGTTCTTCTCATGGCACATGTTATAAGCAGTTTTTAGATATCCTTCATCAGGAACAACCACCCCGGCTTCTCCTTGAATTGGCTCAACCAGAAAACCGGCAACATTTGGATCTAATAGTGCATCTTTAAGTGCATCCAAATCGTTATATGGTATAACAACAAAACCAGGTGTATAAGGACCAAATCCTACTCTCGATTCAGGATCCGTTGACATTGATATAATTGAGATTGTACGTCCGTGGAAATTATCGGCACAAACAACTATTTTAGCCATATTAGTTTCAATACCTTTTACATCATATGCCCATCGTCTGCATAATTTAAGAGCAGTTTCATCAGCTTCAGCACCGGTATTCATTGGTAATACTTTATCATAGCCAAAAAACTCCGCAATATACTTTTCATAAACACCCAATGCATCACTATAAAATGCTCTTGATGTAAGTGTTAAAGTTTGAGCCTGATCAATCATTGCTCCAATAATCTTCGGGTGACAATGTCCTTGATTTACAGCTGAATATGCAGATAGAAAGTCGAAGTATTCTTTACCTTCAATATCCCATACTTTAGCTCCTTTTCCTTTTGAAAGTACTACTGGAAGTGGATGATAGTTATGTGCGCCATATTTATCTTCCAATTCCATTGCAGTTTTAGATGTTAATATCTCTGCCATTTGAACGAAATTTAAAAATTAAAAAAATATAAAAAAGATTATAAATTGAGGCTTCAAAATTAGTCTTTTTATGATAACCTTTAGGAAAAATTAGGGTTAATAAATTGTATTTGCATTGTTAGATAATTCAAATACTATTCTAGAGATTGTAAATAAACACTTCGTAGAATTATAGTAAATGCCGGAATGGTAATAATATCCACTCGAAGAATTTATTGATCAGTGGTCGGTTTTTCCAATGAGCATAGTTGAATTTAATAGAATCAGAAATTGTTTTTTTCATATGGATATTAACCTGATTTGCTATTTCCATATTATTACCGATTAGCATTATTTCATACATATATCTAAAGCTTCGGTAATCGAAATTTGATGAACCAATGGCAAAGATTTTTTTATCAACTAACATCATTTTTGCATGAAGGTTGTTAAGCTCATAAAAAAGGAAGTTTACGCCGGCTTTGTACATCATACCAAAATATTTATTTCGAAGAATATCAATAAGTGTTACATCAGAATGTCGTGGTAATACAACGTTAATATTCACACCTCTCTGAGCAGCATCCATCAATGCTTTTCTGAGAAAAAATCCTGGTAAAAAATATGGCGTTTCGATTGTTACTTGTGATTGTGCCATTTTAATTAGCTTGATAAACTTGTTGTTAATCAGTTTTTTAGTTATTGATGGAACATCTCTAATAATTTCAAAATTACCATGAACTACTCTTTTGGTTTTATAAGGACTATTAAAGCTATACTTATTGTATCCTTTAAAATCCTGATTGAAGAGTTTTACAAAAGTTGTAGTAATATCGCTTTCCATCCTCAACATCGATTCACGCCAGTTCATATTGTAACCAGTAAGATTTGAAGATCCTATATAAGTTATTTCATCGTCAATTAAAAGAAGTTTACGGTGATTCCTCCGATGACTACGCGTGAACATATCGGAATTGAACTTAATCTTTTCAAAAAACCTTACCTCTCCTTTGTATTTTATTAGTTTCTTGAAATAGTCATGGTCGATTGGTCCGGCACCCCAATAATCGATAAGTATTTTAACCTCCACACCTTCTTTTGCCTTTTTTGAAAGAACTCGTCTGAAACGTTCGCCAATTTCATCCTTACCAACTCTAAAAGTTTCTATATAGACGTATTTTTGTGCTTTTTCGATATCCTCAATCATCTCGTTATAGTATCTCAACGGATCATTAAAAAGGTGATATGGTTTATTAATATTCATTATTTCTTTCTAATTTTAAGAAACAGTAGATAAATAAACAAGAGTATTATCGCGATAGCTGCGAGGCCGGTAAGAAGGAATTTATATTTCCTGAGTTGATACTCCTTTTCGGTGTTTTCTTTTTGTAATTGGATACTTTCGTGGATGCTTTCTTCTACTTTGTACTTGATCTCAATCTCAGTCATCTCAAATTCATTGAGTTTTTCAATTAAAGAATCCTTTCCAATTGTAAACATACGAAAGCAATTTTCAAAATTTTCATAATCACATGTACTAGCATAACAATGAATAAGTGCCTCATAGTTACTGCCAATAAAATCAACCTGTCCGGTTGATTTTGCCATTGTAAGGCTATTGTTAAAATATTCAATAGCTGTACTAATTTCATTCGATTCTCTATACAGTTCACCTATATTGTAGTTAACCATCACTACCCCTGTTAAAGATCCTGTATACTTGTATAAATCTAAACTTTTTTCAAAAAAAACAAGAGCCTTTTGTCCGTCCTCCATATTCCCGTAAAGGGTACCAAGGTTATTATATAGCAAAGCTATCCCAACTTTATCTTCCTGACTTTTTTTGAGATGGAGGGCTTCGTTATAGATTTTAAGAGCTTTTTTATAATCTTTCAATTCAAAATTATATATTTCGCCCATATTTGTTAGCGCCTGAGACAAAGCTCGTTTATTATTGGTTTCCTGAAATATTGCTACAGCTTTTTGATAATAATCAAGAGCTTTATCAAACTTCTTCCATTTGCCATAAATAATACCAATGCTATTATAAGCATAGCCTATTCCTTCCTTATCATCAATTTCAGTAGAAATTAATAGAGCCTGATAATAATTGTCAATTGCCTCCTGATAACTATTGCGATAGAAGCTGATATTCCCAATTTGGATTAATGAAATAGCCATTCCTTCTTTGTTATCAAGCTCTTCTTCAATATTAAATGATTGTGTATAATATTCAATTGCCTTGTCGAAGTTTGCCCATTCTTCATAAATAATACCAATATTATTGAGGCAATTAGCTTGCCCTTTTTTATCATTTAGCTCTTTGTATATCTCAAAACTTTTGCTGTAGTAACTGAGCGCGATATCCATGTCGCCAGAATAATAACTACTTATTCCCAGCGATTTAAGTGTTGCTGCTTTTAAACTTTTGTTATTTAATTTGTCGGATAACTCAAGTGCCTGGATACCATATTTCATACAATCGTTAAAAACTATATTTCGGTATGCTTCCGAAAGAGTTATTAGTGTTTTTACTTTTTCATCAGCTTGTGTAATCAATAGCTGAGCCTGCAAACTATCAATTTTTTCCAAAGGTGATGAGTTAACACTATATGTCGCACTAAGTAATAATATGGCAGCAAGCAATATCCTCATACTTGCAAATTTACTAAAAGAATTGGTACATTATTAAAATCCAAATATGTGATTATTGATGTGAAATTAGTTTTGATTCTACATAAACAACTGCATTTTTTCCAATTCAAACCTGAGGCTATAATTTGTTGCTATATTTGTATAATATTCAATAGAAAAAAAATGATAAAGTCGATGACCGGCTACGGTAAACACGTAGTCAATAAAGATAATAAAAAAGTCACAGTAGAAATTAGAACTCTTAATAGTAAGCAACTGGACTTAAACCTCAGAGTTCCCCAATATCTGAAAGATCGGGAAATTGAGATCAGAAAATCTTTGGCGAATATACTGCAGCGAGGTAAAATAGATGTATCAATTTTTATTGAACAAAATACTGTTGAATCGGCATCCCAAATAGATATTGAATTAGCAAAACACTATTATTCTGAGTTGAAGCTACTTGCGAAGTCTGTTGATCAGGAAAATTTTAGTGATTACCTGTCGGTTATTGTTAAAATGCCTGAAGTTTTTATTCAGAAAGAGGTGGAAGTTAATGAAGAAGAGCTGGATATGGTAACCGATTGTATTAAACAAGCTTTGGATGCTGTTGATAATTTTAGAATATTAGAGGGAGCTGATCTTGAAAAGGAATTTATAATCAGAAATAATAATATTCTCAAACTTTTACTAGATGTTAGTAATTATGAGGAAGAGAGAACAATAAAAATTCGGGAAAGAATACTTGGGAATATTAGTAAATTTTTGGGTGATCCTGATACAGATAAGAATCGGCTTGAGCAGGAGATGATATATTATATTGAGAAACTTGATATAACTGAAGAGCAGGTTAGATTGGAAAACAATTGTAATTATTTCCTTGAGAATTTAAACAATGAAGAGTCTTCGGGTAAAAAACTAGGGTTCATAGCTCAGGAAATTGGCAGGGAGATTAATACTCTTGGATCAAAGGCAAATGATTCAAACTTACAACGTATTGTTGTTCTTATGAAAGATGAATTGGAAAAAATGAAAGAACAACTATTCAATA
>CALDOI010000081.1 GCA_937912115.1 uncultured Bacteroidota bacterium
GTTCCCTTTTCTTTATTGGTGCCTGGGGTTGAATAACCTTCGTCGATTTGGAATATTTTTTCAATTCTGTCTTTTGAAATACCTACTCCGTTATCTTGTACCGAAATTGTTAGTTCTTCTTGTTTTTCCAAGGTTGAGATAATGATTTCACCTCCCGTGTGTGTAAACTTAATGGCATTTGTAATCAGGTTTCTTAACACGGTGTTAACCATATCTTTATCGGCATAAACTATCCCGCTGGCAAGATGTGATTTAGTAGTTTTAATGGATTTATGTTGAGCAATATGGGATAATAAATTTGAGACATCATTGATGAGTTCCTCCATTTCCACATAATCAGGATTGAACTCCATTCTTCCGGTTTGCGAAAGCGACCAATCCATTAAATTCGTTAGCAAATCCATAGCACTTAGTGAAGATTGCTGTATAATTTGCGCATATTTTTCAATGCCGCTGTAATTATTATTTCTAATCTGGTCAACAAGCAAACCGCCATAACCAACAATGGAATTGAAAGGGCTTTTGAGATCATGTGCAATTATCGAAAAGAATTTATCTTTGGTGGCGTTTGCGTGTGAAAGTTCTTCGTTTTTCTGATGAATTATTAATTCGTGCTTTATGCGTGTCGAAATATCCCGTATTGTTCCTAAAGCCACTAATTTACCACCGTGCCGTACTAATTTACCATTAATTTCCACATCTATCAAATTCCCGTTCTTGTGATAAGCTTTAGTAATAAAATTTCTTATTTCTTTCTTTAAAAACACATTTTTGAGCTGAAGAAGATATTTTGGCATCTCGCTTTTTGGTACAAAACGAGTAAAGGTCTTGCCAATTAGTTCTTCTTGTTTATATCCTAATATTTTTTCTACACTATGGTTAAAAAAAAGTTGTTTGCCTGTTTTATCAATCATGAAGATTATATCTAAAGTGTTTTGAGTGATAAGTTTGTATCGATCTTCGCTTTCGGAAATGGCTAATTTGACATCCTCAAGTTCCGAATATTTCCGTGCATTAGAAATAGACACCCCACAAATTTTACTAATAACAGGTTTTATTTTTCCGTACTGTTCAATGTACTCAGGAAACTTTATTCCATAAATTTCGAAGATACCAAGAATTTCATTTTGATGCACTATTTCAATAGCCATGAAATCCTCTTGGGTTTTTTGTTGATTAGTTGAATTACTGTTCAGCCAGACCGTATTCAATACCTGACCACCGTTATAGATCAGGAATCCAATTTGTTGCGGTGCGAAAAGAATATTTAGCAGGCTAAAAACCTCATTTACAATGATAGTTTCATCGGTGTAATCAACCAGTTTCTGCAAATGTTGAAAAACGAAAAAATAATCAGCATTTTCTTTTGTTAACTTAGCTAATGATTCGTTTATATATTTTCTCTCTTTCTCTGCCCTCCAGCCCGAAACTTCTGAATCAATAAAATTGCGGCAATGTGATAGGCCAACAGGAAAAATCTCGTATTGCAAGCCCATGTATTCGGAAATGGATATTAATTTTGGTAGGTAATCCTTATCGATTCCTGTATCGAGAAAAAGGATTTTATTCAGAGATTCTCCGAAAAACACCTTTGCTGACTCATCCTTAAAGCCCCATTCAGCAATATGATGCTTATAGTTTCTAAGCCACCCGTTACTAATGATATAATAACCCTGTTTGATGAAATGATATATAATTTCTTTGTTAAGGATTAATTCAAAACATTGTTCTAATGCTATGAGTTTAATTTTCGAGGGAAGGGTATGTGTTTTCCCCTTTTTGTTGTGGCAAGCACTAACAAAAAACAAAATATTCGAATATTCTTCTTTTTTTGATGTTAGAGCTAATATTCTTTCATTATTCAACGGTGATCCGGCACAACTAATTGGATAACTAAATAACTTAACGTCAGGATAGTTTCCTGTTTGTAAAACATGACTCACCTCGGCGGCTAATGAGTTACAAGCAAATATGGCAAGTTTATCCTTCATGCTATGATTTTATAATCGGATATGTTCCGTATTTATGCACTGCTTCAGAGACAGCAAACAAAACTTCATCGGATACCTGAAAAGGTATTTCACCATGGTTGTCAGATAAAATGAAACCACCACCTGGTGCAGCTTTTTGAATTAGATCTTTCACAATTTTATCGGTCTGTTCAGGAGTCCAGCGGCGCATTTCAATGCCATTCATATTTCCAAGTACAGTTAGTTTGTTTTTAAATGCTTCTTTAACTTTACTTATGTCTTCTTCTGTACTTACTGCAACTACGGCTGTTCCTGTTTGTGGGAGCAGGTCGGCAATAGGCAGACAATTACCTGATGCAAAATGTGTGGCAGTTGATCCCTTAATTTGTGCGATGGTATGTACTGCAATCTGAAAACCTGTTTCAAGATACAATTTGCGTGGAATAATTGTGGATGAAGATACGGGGTCAAAATATGTTATAGCAGTTGCTCCGGCTTCTATCTGTGCATTTGCCCAATCGATGCAAAACTCCTGGTTCACTTTCATTAAGTGGTTGAACAAATCTTTTCGGAAATGCATAATATCCAAATACTTTTCGAATCCGAGTTGTAGTACCGGAAGTGAAAATGGGGACATCACTACTCCAATAATTGGTATTTTATCTTTAGAATGTTTCTTTAGTATTTGAATAGACTTTAGAACTTTAAGAAGAACTTCAGAGTCTTTCACTTTTGGGGCTGTTAAACTGTTGATTTTTTGGATATCAGTTATAAGTGGTCTGCCTGAATTAGGTGGGCCATCCTCTGTGTAAATAACTTCCCCGCCAAAAGCTTCTGTCTCGAGTGGGGCATAAAAAAACGGGTAGTAACAATCGGTATTGTACTTAAGATTAATTCGTATTTGTCCTTCGGCCACATTTTCCCCTTTCGAAAAATACTCTTTAATACTCATCCCCAACTCTTTTGCCCCATGCATGGTTGCCAAAAGAAAAAGAGGAACCCTGTCTGGTTCTTTATGCGACAGCGTAGTGAGTACCCGCTCCATTGATGTCATTTCATTCTTTTTCATGATTTTTCCTCCATCAGTTTAGTGACTATCTCAATTGCATCTGATGAATCTTTACCCATACCATCGGCTCCCACTTCTTTCCAAAGTTCAGTGTCAAAACGAAACGGGGCTCCACCAACAATTATTTTCACATCAGTGTCCAATAAATTTAGTTTTAGTTCTTTGATTCGTAGTGCTGAGGGTAACATCAACACGGAAAGTAGTAAGATTTTAATTTTTTCGTTCTTCACAATTTCTACGAGTTGATCGGTGCTAAGACCTCCTCCCAAATCAATAAGCTCAAATCCACTGGCTCGGAGCGTTGAATAGAGAATACGTTTTCCAAGCAGGTGGTAATCTTCAAAAACTGCGATTGCCATTTTTGGTTGGTTTTTGCGCAGAGGATTTGATGGTGGAAGAATTTTATCAATTACCTCTTCACAAATAATGCCACTCATATAAACCTGTGATAAAGCTAAATTACCTGTTTCCCAGGAATCGCCAATTCTTTGCAATGTGCCCGAAACCAATTCGCTGGCAATTTGGATTGGTGTTCCTTTTGTCATTGCCCCTATGACAATGCTTTCAGCTTGAGATTGATCCATGGTTAACAAGGCTCTTTCAAGTGCATTTATTTCTAAACTTAAATTGTCCATATTTTAAAGGTTATCAATAACTTCTGTCTCAAAAATAATTCATTACCAACTTTAGCAACTCATCCGCATTAATCGGCTTTGAAATATAATCATCGCAGCCTGCGTCCAATGCTTTTTCTTTATCGCCAATCAATGCAAATGCCGTTTGAGCAATAATAACTACCTCAGTATTAAATTCGCGAATTTGGCGTGTGGCCTCGTATCCATTCATTACTGGCAGCTGAATATCCATCAGTATTAAGTCAATGTCAGGATGAAGGCGGCATGCTTCAACTGCTTCCTCTCCGGTTTGTGCAACTAAAATTTCTTTTCCGTAATTATTAATCACAATAGATATGAGTTCCGCAGATGTTTCATCATCCTCAACGATTAAAATTTTAAGGTTATTGATATGGCTTTCTTCAAAATCCTCCATAACTCTGCCTTTTACAGTCATTTGTTCAACCTTAACTGGCACATAGGGAATTGTAAAATAAAATGTACTTCCTTTATTTTCGAGGCTTTCTAACCACATATCACCTCCCAGCATTTCCACATAGGCTTTTGAAATGGCTAACCCCAGACCTGCTCCCTGTCGAGCCATTTTATCTTCAATATCGGCTTGTATAAAACGTTCAAAAATGGCTTCTTGCCTTTGTATTGGAATGCCGATGCCTGTATCTTCTATGTAAAATTGTATAGATGCACGACCGTGCATCTCTATAATTTTACAACCAAATTCAATGGAACCTTTTTCGGTGTATTTAATGGCATTTTTAACCAGATTGGTGAGGATGGCATATAATTTTTCACGGTCGGTAATTACAAGGGCATCCTGGACTTGTAGTTCGTTTTTAACAAGAAACTTAATACTTTTATTTTCAACCTCCGGCTTAAAGAACGTATAAATATATTCTATCTGCTCAATAATGTTGGTTTCTGAGAGGGAGATTTTGACCTGTTTCGATTCGATTCTTGAAATATCAACAATATCATTAATGATATTGAGCATTCGTGCACCCCCTTTCTCAATGATACGGATATACTCTTGCTGTTGTTCACCCGTTAAATCGGGTTGTTTAAGCAGTTCGGCAAAGCCTAGTATTCCATTCATTGGAGTACGTATTTCGTGGCTCATGTTAGCAAGAAAAGCTGATTTCAGTCGGTCGGATTCAGTGGCTTTTTCAAGTGCGTCTTTTAGATTATTTTCTGCTTTTTTTATTTCGGAAATATCCCTAAACTCAACCACGCGTACTTCTTTTCCCTTATATGGTATATTTTTAGCCTCTAACCGTAGTGCGTATTCCTTCCCGTTTTTCTGCAAGCCAATAGCCTCATACGGTTTTTCGTAAGCTGCTAGTATATTGCTCATAACTAATTCCCGCAAATCTTCTGCAATAAGCAATAATCCATCCATTCCAATTAGCTCTTTAACTGTATATCCTGACATTTCTGCAAGACCTTGGTTACAATCCAAAATCAATCCTTTATCATGTATAGCAATTCCTCCAAATGAGGCATTGTGTAATGCCTTAAACCGGGTTTCACTTTCTTCTACATTTTTAAGGGCTTTAAGTAATTTTAACTCTGCTTCTTTTTGTTGTGTAATATCCCGTGCAAAACTAACCATACCAGTTACAACTTCATTAATAACAATCGGTGCAGTTTTTACAGAAAATGTTAAAATACTACCATTAGCAATTTTAAGGTGAAACTCATAGGCTGTTGGTTTACCATTCATCCCTTTTACAAATACATCCTGAAGAAAGGGTAATTCCTCTTCAAAAATCAAAGGTGTAAACGATTTACCCATCCAGTCTTTTATTAAATAGCCTGTGGTTTCTTCAGTCTGTTTGTTAAAAAAAGTGAAATTACCATTTCCGTCCAGCATCCAAATCAAATCGTTGGATGTTTCAATCATGGTGCGGTACTTCTCTTCACTTTCTTTTAATGCCTGCTCTGCATTTCTTTTTGCAGTTATGTCCTCTTTTACTGCTAGGAAGTTAATTGTTTTTCCTTCCTTATCTTTTATAGGACTAATTGTTACTTGCTCCCAAAACAAGTCGCCGCCTTTTGTTTTATTATGGAACTCTCCTTTCCAGATTTTCCCACCTAAAATGGTTTTCCACATTTCAGCATAATATTCCTTATTTTGTGTGCCCGCATTTAAGAATCGTGGATTTTGCCCTTTTGCCTGATCTGCTGTGTAGCCTGTTAACTCGGTAAATACAGGATTGGCATATTCTATTTCGCCTTCGGCATTTGTAATAATAATAGTGTTAGCACTTTGTTCCACTGCAGTTGTTAGTTTTTTCAACTCTTTTTCTGCATTCTTACGCTCTGTTATGTCACGTATGCTACCAATTATTTTTACAGGATTACCACTTACATCAAACTGTATTCGAGACGATATTGAGCATGGAATTATCGAACCATCCTTGTTTTTTAAATCTAATTCATAATCATTAACATTGCCTTTTCGCTGTAACTCTTTTAAAAACAAATCCCTATCATTATAATTTGCATAAACCTCTGATAGAGGTTTGCCGATAAGATCCTCTCGAGTATATTGCCCCTTTGAGAGAATATTAAAAGATGGGCTTACCTCAATAACTACTCCATCTAGTGTGACTTCATAAAATGCATCCTGAATATTTTCAAAAATCTCCCTGTATTTTGCTTCACTTTTCAGTAATGCTTCTTCGGCATATTTACGTTCGGTAACATCACGCATTATTCCCTCATGAAAAAAAGTATTTGTTTTCTTATCAAAAGTTAGCCATCCATGATCCTCAACCCAAATTTCAGAACCGTCCTTTTTCCTCATTCTGTAAATCCCTGTTTCTTTCAAATTTTCCTGCAACACCACGCTTTCGCGATCGTCAACATGAAAATATAGCTGGGTTTTTATGTCAATGGCCATTAATTCTTCTTTACTATCGTAACCCAGCATATCAACCATAGCAGGGTTAACTTCCACAAATACCCCCCCTTCGGTACTTTTATATATGCCATCGGGTATTACTTCAACCAGGTTGCGGAGAAGTGCCTCATTTTTCTCTGCCCGGATTCGTTCTGTTTTTAACTCAGAATTTCGCTTTTGCAATTCTTGAGTTCGGAGATCTATCTTTTTCTCCAGTTCTTCATTTAATATTTTTAATTCATTTTGATAATAAATACGCTCTAGTTTTGCTGAAATAATCCCAATAAATTTTTCAAAAAGGGGTACTCTTTCCGCTATGTTTTGCTCATGACTAATATTAATGAATACGAAAAAACGGTTTTTGATAATTTCTGAATTAAATGGAATTATGACAGCATTTTCAGCTACAAAATCAGAGTTGGGATAAATAAAATCAAAACCTGATTCCATTTCATTTATGACACAAGTTTTTTTTGAGATGAGTTTTTTAACAAGGATTTCCGGAACTTTTATCTGAATATCTATTGTTTCTTCGTTACTGAATAATGCATAGCTGTTTTTGCAAATAAACTGCTTATCAATTAATTCGAATAAGCCCGAAAATTGAATATTTAACAAAATAGAGATGCTTTCTAATGTGTTTGTCAATAGTTTGTTAATGTCATCATCAACCGTTATTTTCTCAAAAGCCCTGTTCAACAGAAGGTTCTCTTCAGCTTTTGCTGATAAGGTTTCGTTTTCAAGTTCCAGAATCTGAATCTTTGACTCTAATTCAGTGATATATGTATCAAGGTTCGGGGTCATATTATCTTTTATAAAAATTCAAAATATGTGAGGCTGTTTCTTCAGGTTCATCCTCCTGTATGAAATGGCCTCCCGTTTCAATTTTAACCAATTGGCTACCGGGTATCTCAGCATGTAATTTATCTGAAATTGAAGCACTTAAATATACATCTGCTTCGCCTCTGATAATCAAAACCGGAATTTTCAATTGCCTGATTTCAGATTCGATCTCTGTTAAATTCTTATTGTCGAGACATTTGGCGAAATGCAAAAATCCTTTTCTCCCATTGGAATCCTTCATGGGTTTCCAAAAAAGATCCATCAGTTCATTCGTTAGTTTCGTTTTGTGGTACAAACCTCTTTTTACTATTATTTCAAACATGCCGAAATCGAGTGTCGCCATTGCAATTTGCCGAATAATGGGAGTTCGCATAGCTACTATTGGTTGTACAGGCCAGAAGTTATAGGCAACCGTATTTATAAGGGTTAAATCCTTAAGTAGTTCGGGATAGTTAACTGCGAAAATTTGTCCAATACCACCACCCACATCATGGCATATCATATGGAATTTATTAATTTCCAGTTTTTGACAAAAATCCTTAATCATGCGTGCCTGACGTTTCAATGAAAGATCTTCATTCAGAGGTTTATCAGAATCACCACATCCAAGTAAATCAATAAGAATGACATCGTAATTATTAAGGAAATAAGGAATTATTTTCCTCCAGATAAACGAATAGGTGGTAATCCCATGAACAAACACTATTGTTTCACCCTTGCCTTCCCTGAAATAGGTAATAGAATTCCCTTGTATTTCAATCGCACTGGCGGTATTGAAAATTTCCATTTTGCTATTTTATTAGTTGGATACGAAAATGAAATCTGCATCAAAGTTAATAAATTAATAATGTAAGATTATATTGATTAATCCGTCTTATAATCCAAATATCAAATGTCTTTTAAGATTTCGAAGAATTTAAAATGAAATAAGTATTTATTATCAAGGCCTCTTTCATTTTGTTTCACTTTTTCGTAAAATTGCATGTAATTATCATGTTATGAAGAAGAATCAAACAATTCTAATAGTTTTTATTAAAAACGTAGTGGTAGTGGTAGGCTCATTTTTAGGCGGATTCTACTTTACAAGTTTATTTCATGAACCCACTTCACTCGTGGGTGGACTGTGGGCTACAATTTCAGCTATAATTGTTCTTGAAGCCTCACACCCCGAAACATTTGCATCTGCAAAAAACAGGATTATTGGTACATTTATAGGTGCTGTATTAAGTGGTATTTACTTATTGATATTTCCGTTTACAGTTATTGGTTTTGCTGCTACTATTGGTGTAGGAGTAGTGGTGTGTCATCTTTTTAGTGTTCCTCAATCCATAAAGCTTACGGGTATAACAATTGCAGTCATCATGATCGTATCTACAATTACCCAGGAACTACACCCCGTTAAAAATGCGGGTCTTCGATTTGCTGAATCAGCTATCGGAGCTGGAATGGCATTACTAATTGCCTATGTAATATTTCATATTGAAAGGATTTTTTCTCGGAAAAAAGTATAATTAACCCCTAACTTATTTGTTTATCAACAAGGTAACTATTGAGCAAAAAATTGAACTAATTTTCAACAGCATACAAAATAACACTTGACAAAACTTTTTATATTTCCTACCTTAGTTGTCAGTTTAAAATAAGCGTTATACTTCGTTTTTAATAATTATTTGTAATAATCGCTCAATTTTGCACCTTATTTCTCTGAATATAAGAATAATACATAACAAAGACTTGACAAAGGGGCGTAAAAAGTGTATCTTTGCAAACTTTTTACCAAAAACTGATAAAAAATAACTTTTTCATAAAACATATACATGAAATTATCTCAATTTAAATTTGATTTACCAAGAGAACTAATTGCCGACCACCCACACAAAAACAGGGATGAAGCTAAAATGATGGTGGTTAACAGAAAAGATAAAACCATCGAGCATAAACGCTTTAAAGATGTGCTTGACTATTTTTCGGAAGGTGATGTTTTTGTTATTAACAATACGAGAGTTTTTCCTGCCAGATTACATGGCGAAAAAGAAAAAACCGGAGCAAAAATTGAAGTGTTTCTACTGCGCGAATTGAATCAGGAAAGTAGATTATGGGATGTGCTTGTAGATCCTGCTCGTAAAATTCGTATTGGTAACAAATTATATTTTGGTGAAGATGAATCACTTGTTGCTGAAGTTATCGATAATACAACATCCAGAGGTAGAACTCTGCGATTTTTATTTGATGGTTCTCACGACGAATTTAAGCAAACTCTCCAGGCTTTGGGTGAAACTCCCCTACCTAAAATTCATCAACGTCCGGTTGAAGAACTTGACGAAGAACGTTATCAAACAATTTATGCAAAGCACGAAGGAGCTATTGCAGCCCCAACTGCTGGTCTGCATTTTTCAAGAGAACTAATGAAGCGATTGGAGATTCAAGGAACCAAATTTGCAGAAATAACACTTCACACAGGTCTGGGAAACTTTAGAACAATAGAAGTTGAAGACCTTTCTAAACACAAGGTTGATTCAGAAGAGATGTTTATTAATCAGGAAAATGCTGATATAATTAACACAGCAAAGGAAAATAAGAAGAAAGTAATTTCTGTTGGAACAACAAGTATGAAGGCTCTTGAAACAGCTGTTTCTATTACCGGACAAATTAAGCCATATTCAGGCTGGACAAATAAGTTTATAAATCCACCATATACGTTTAGAACTGCCGATGCAATGATTACTAATTTCCACCTGCCAATGTCGCCAATGATGATGATGGTTAGTGCATTTATGGATCATGATTTTCTAAAAGAAGTATATGCTACCGCTATCAAGAAGAAATATAAGTTCTTCACCTATGGCGATGCAATGCTAATTATTTAATAGAAAAAGTTAATCAAAACATGTTTTGGATAAGGTAGAAAAGCATGTGCTAATAGTTGCTGGCGGGGATGGAACTCGAATGGGTAATAAATTGCCCAAACAATTCTGTAGTATCGCCGGCAAACCAATGCTGTTTCTCGCTTTTCAATCTTTCATGCATCTTCATGATGTGAAGTATACTCTTGTGTTGGGATCCAAGTATATAGAGTTCTGGCAAAACCTATGCAACAAAGAAGGGTTTAATATACCTCATGATATCGCCGTTGGAGGGCCAACTCGGTTTCATTCTGTTAAAAGTGGCTTGAAAAATATTTCATCGGGTTCGTTAGTATTAATTCATGATGCTGCCCGACCATTTGTATCCAAACAAACAATAAAAAATATTATTGAAATAGCTTCGGTAAAAGGAAATGCCATACCTGTAATTAATATAACAGATACCATTCGTAAGGTTGAGGGTGCATACAGCAATATTATTGATAGAAATAAATTAAGGGCTGTTCAAACACCACAGGGCTTTCATGCATCTTTAATAAAATCAGCATATAACCAGCCATATAATGAAACATTTACGGATGATGCTAATGTGCTGGAATCAACGGGGGTGAAAATAAATATTGTTGCTGGAAACGCAGAAAATATTAAAATATCAAACCCTATTGACCTTATTATTGCTGAAGGCATAC
>CALDOI010000082.1 GCA_937912115.1 uncultured Bacteroidota bacterium
CAAATGAAACCCCGGGAGGTATTGTTATTGTTAACGAAAGATCATATGCATATGATAATAGGGTATTGGTAACTTCGGCTTCGTAAGAAAGAGTATCGCATAATTGCAATGGATTGGTTGGAGAAGTTACTACCAAGTTTAAACTAACATCATTAGGTTCAAGAAAAAGATATATGGTATTTTCTGAACATGAATAAGCTGTAGGTTGATATCCTAGTTCTGGATTAATGGGATAACCTGCGCAGTTGAAAGCATGTCTTACAAGCACAGAATCGGTTGAACAACTTGAATAGTTGGCTTTAACGTGATAAATTTTGCACTCGTTAGCAGTAATGCTACCCAATTGTCCCCAACTTTTACCCGAACCATATTGTAACACTGGGATATTAATTGGATTTGTGGGTGTGGTAATATCAACTATTCCGATTATATCAATTCCCTCAGAACCGCTTTCAAACGCCAACCAATTATTATCTGCATCAATATTAGTTACGTTACAGAGCCTTACGTCCCAAAATGCGGTATCATAACGTCCTTCGGCTGTTGCTATTAATGGTGTTAGTACAACTTCAGATGGAGTATATGGTTTATTTGTGGATGCGATTTCTTTTTGAACTATTCCAGTTCCATCGGTATAAAACTGATATCTGCCACTTACTTCTATCTCCGTATAAATCGTCGAAGAAGTTTGACAAGACGCAGTAGCATAAAAATCAACTCGATCCTGATCCTCACTACAATCGATATAAGCGGAATATTTCCAACTTGCATCCCTAACAAAAAGCAGACTCATTTGATTATTAACATATTCGATAATTGGATCGACAATTGGTTCACTCATTAGGGTTCCATCAATATCCCGATATCTATGTACTGCTGTACCTGTCTGAAAAACGAATCCTTCGGGAAGTAGAAAAGTAATTGAATCCAATACAACATATGGCCTTACTTCATTGGGAAAAGTAATTTCACCATTACAAATATCCAACCACCGATATATTTGACCATAAAAAAGTAAGTCATCGCATCCTTCAATGATAGTAGGATTTATATAAGTGTTTCTTGAATAGGTTAAATTACTTCCGACTATATAGTAGGTAATACCACGATCGTTACAAAATTTTTCTTCGTTAGATTCTATGTTATAAAACTGAGCACGAAACTCTGGAACCGTTTCCCAGCCAGTGCGATCTATGTTATGCACCTGTCCGATTATAATATATCTTAACGAATCTCCTTCTGTAAATTCATAACCCTCAAAACAACCACCGGGAAGTGTTAATTCGGCAATGTTTAAAGTTAATGTTGAGACTGGGGCATTACGTATGGAGGGGATTGGATTTATACAACTTAGCCATGTATTTGTCTCAGAATCGTAAAATTCAAGCGTATCTGATATATAGTCGAAAAAAAGATGATAGCCCCAGGCTCCGGGAAGATTATTATGATGTAGCTTAAAATATAAACTATCGGCTGGTCCGTTTAATATTCCCACAGTTTCAATTCGAATTGAATCCAATGCCATTGCATGATCAAGTTTAATTCCGGGTGTTGCGGCATCTACCTTTTGGCTCAACTGATTATCAACCCATCCCATGGTTGTTCGTTCAACAGTAAAATCAGTTATATAAGGATCTGTACAACTCCCGGCAGGACATTGTATACCAAAGGTAGGTGTTTCGGAGCACCAATAGGTAAAATATCGTGCTGGAAACAAGGTTTTATCACACCAAAATTGTAATTTTGTTTCAATGGTAGCTGTGGGATCGTGTTGAACATTACAGTCAATTTGTAATGGAACTTTAAACCATCCTCCCCATTTTACTCTATTTTTATTTAGAATATAAGTCGCTGTATTCCCAACCATCAAAGGCGTTCCCATACTAATACCTCGATATGTAGCTGTTCCTCCGGCAATAATTACACCATCGGGTAATTCAACATTGTAAATTACAGAATCATTGGGGCAACCTTCATCTTCAACTTTTGTTGATGTTGAAACTTGTTGCTCCATCCAAACGGTTGATCCTTCGTAAATATCAGCAGGAATAGTATGTTGTAATGTGTTGGTATTGTA
>CALDOI010000083.1 GCA_937912115.1 uncultured Bacteroidota bacterium
AACATGTACTCCACGCTGGGTCTTGCAGACCGCTTAGAGTCCTATTTATTAGCTGTAGTGCTTTTTATTTATTATTACTACAATTGTATTTTACGAAGCTACATATTTTTAAGAAAAAACCGTTGTAATTATAGCTATTAGTTATGTCATCGAGGGTTTTTTCTTTTATCTTTTTTCTTGATAAAAAAGAAACAAAAAATCAAGAAAGAATAATGCTGTCCACGCGCAAAATGCCCACACACGCACGCCGAAATTCTTTCTGGCCAACGCTCTTTGGGATCCGTAATAAATATTCATTATGTTATTCGAAAGACTTGACTTTCTCGTTGATTTTTAGTACATTGTAAAACATTCTTTGATTAAAATGTAATCACTTTAATCTTCATCGTTTTACAATGTCTTTTATTGATGATATGGAGTAGGCTAGGGGCATTACAGCTAACGGTGGCGCTATGAATAGTTGCCGATTGCGGATTACTTTCTTTTCAAGTTACAAATAGACTTCATGCGGGCTGCAGACCTTGAATTTACTACCATCTCGGCAATTATTTATTAGCGCGTGTTATAGCCTGGCATTTCGATTGGGAAATAGATATCTCTATTCTTGCTTTAAATACCATATGCTGTTTTGTCAGTATAAATAATTTCAGGTATTCAAATTTCTACTTTTAACAAGACAAGATGTGTTTATAAATCGGCAGCCATTATTACTCTTACAATACTTATTTCTGATGGAACAGAAGCTTTATTTCAAAATAGAAAAATTGAACAAATTTAGATTTTCAAAACAAAAGTGGCTCCTTTTCCATTGCCCTCGCTTTCTGCCCAAATTTTCCATCCATGGGCATCTGCAATTATTTTGGTTTTAGGAAGATTGAGCCCAAATCCATCAATATGCCGATCGAAACTTTCTATTTTAAAAGGAGTAAAAATATTTTTAATACTCTCTTTATTAATACCTTTTCCTTTATCTGAAACTTTTATAAAAACATTTTTGCCGATAGTTTCTGCTGAAATAGTTATTGTACTATTTTTTTCAGAAAAGTTAATTGCATTATCAATAATAATTTTAATTAGTTGATCAAAATAACTAGGGTCGGCTTGTATGCTAATTATATCTGCAATATTTACTGTTATTTTTAATTGTGCCAAAGTAAATTTCGACTGTTTTTCAGCAATAATATAATTAATGTTTTTTAGTACTGAAACATTTGTTATGTTAAGTTTTAACTCACTATTCGAGAACTGTGAATAACTAAGAAAATCATCATTTAACTGAAGTAGCCTTTCAAAACCCGAAATAATCATTCGTAAAGTTTCCTTATCCGATTCGCTAATATTATACGACAAAAGTTGTGTACCTCCACTTATCCAATTTAATGGTGTTCGCATTTCATGCGACAGATATTTAAGAAAGAGCTGCGACTCTTCATTTAATGCACTTATTTTATTATTTGTTTTTTGTAAATCAGCAGTTCGTTCTGCAACTGTGTCTTCAAGATTTTTTTCGTAATTTAATAATTGGATTAAATTGGCAATTGTTCCTCTTAAAATGTGGGTGTTAAAAGGTTTTGAAATAAAGGTAGTAATACCTGCGTTATAGCATTGTTTAATATCGGAATTGGTAGCATGTCCTGATATTACAATAATTGATTTTGGATCCACATTTATGCTTTCCATTTTACTGAGCAACTCATTACCGGTCATTTCGGGCATGCGTAAATCAAGGATTATTATCGCAGGTCTAATCGCTGCAATTATTTCTAATCCTTGTTTTCCGTTATTTGCAAAGTGCAAGTCATAGCCCTCTTTTTCGAGTGTCATTTCCAACGATTCTCTTACTATTTTTTCGTCATCGATTATTAATATTTTCAATTGCTTCATCATAAGTTTATTATTATTATTATTATTACTCTGTTTTTGATAAAGAAAAAACAATGGTAAACTTAGTTCCTTCACCAACATTCGATGTGCAGGTAATTTCGCCATTATGTTGTTTAATAATACCATATATTATTGATAAGCCAAGTCCGGTACCTTTGCCTACTTTTTTTGTTGTAAAAAAAGGTTCAAATATCTTTTCCCTTATCGTATTGGGTATTCCCTTACCGTTATCTGAAAATTCAACAATTATTTTTGTCTTATCAGCAGAGATATGAATAACTATATTTCTATTATTTTTATCTTCATCGAAGGCATCAATTGCATTGGTGAAAAAATTTAAAAACACCTGCTCTATCTGGAGAGGATTTCCGTATAATAAATTTATATCTTGATCAATTTCAATTTTTAAATTAATATTATTCAGTCTGAGGCGTTCACTAATTATCAGCAAAGCATTATCAAGTACTTCGCTAAAATCAATTGTTTCATTTATCAGTTCATCTTGTCTGCCGTACATTCGTAAATGATTAATAATTTTGGTAATACGATTAACTTGCTCACCCGAATTTTTTAATCGTGTATTTAATAATTTGAAATCAATATCTTCGTCTTCAATCTCCTCCAACAAAGTTTGAATAACTGTATTAATATATGTTAAAGGCTGGTTTATTTCGTGTGCAATACCGGTAGCCACTTCACCCAGGCTTGCAAGTTTCGATTGCGAGAACATTTTAAGCTCAATTTTTTTCATGTCGTCATACGATTTTTTATCAAGGGTAATATCCTCTTTAATAGAAATATAATGGGTTATTTGTCCATCATTATCTTTTATTGATGAAATGGATGAATTTTCCCAATATAATTCTCCATTCTTTTTTTTGTTATATAATTCACCTTTCCAAATATCACCCGATTTAATAGTGTTCCATAAATCGGCATAAAAATCATTCGATTGAAATCCTGATTTTAATATTGAAGATTTTTGATTGATTAAATCCTCAGATGTGTATCCGGTAATTGTTGTAATTGCGGGGTTAGTATATTCAATTTTACTGTTTTTATCGGTAATCATTATACCTACCGGACTATTTTTAATTGCGATGGACAATTTTTGATTCTCCAATAAGAATCTCCTATGTTTAATAATTTTACTTAATCGATTTGATAAGATTTCTAATAGAAAAATTTGACTCTTTGTAAAACGGTATTCCGGCTTTTTATCCGATTTTTTTACAAAAATAATTTCAATAGTTCCAATTGTATCATTTCCTGAATTAAATTTTAAAGTGTGCTTAATACTACTATTAGCCCAATTTTTGGTTTTGTAGTGCTTACCAAAAACAATAATACAGGCAGCAATATTGTTAAGATCTCCTATGCCGGATGGAATTAAATCAACAATCTCCTGAAACAACATTTCAAGGGAAGCCTCTTGTTTATTTTCAATTTTCAATATGTTGTATAAAAATTGCTGATCTTTCAAATTATTTTTTACAGTAACCTCGCTTTTAGACAATTGCATATTAATTGCAATTAGTTCTGTTTCACTTTGTTTTAATAATATCTGACTTCTTTTTTGTTCTGTAATATCAATTATAACAGTTGCCGTAGCAATAAATACACCTCTTTTATCACTTATCGGAGATGCAGAAACAAGGATATTAGCAATTTCTCCATTTTTTTTCTTGATTACACTATCGTAACTGTCTGATAAACCTTTTAACCTTCGATTTTTAGTTCTACTAACAAAATCCTTAATTCCCTCATTAGTGGTTAACACAGATAGATGCATCCCTGTAAGTTCATCTTGCGCATATCCTGCTATGTTGGCAAATGCATTATTTACAAACGTTAATATTTCGTTTTTGTTGGTAATACAAACACCTGCATTAGAGTTTTCGACAAGGCTGCGGTATCGTTGTTCGGAATTGTACAATCCTTCAAGAATTTCTTCGTACTCAATGGCATTTGACAATTTTTCTGCAATTATATACAATAAGTTGACATTGGAAAAATCGTATGAATTAAGTTTTTCAACATTATCGAAACCCACAAAACCTTGCAAATGTTCGTTAATAAAGATAGGAAGAACAAGTGCCGAATTTATGTTCTGACTTTCAAGAATTTCTTTTTCAGCTTTTGCTTCCGTTGGTAATTTAGAAACATTAGGGATATAAATTAGTTCCTTATTTTCAAGTTTTTTTATCCACCAAGGGAATAAATCAATTGGTAAGTCTACTAAATTGTCGATCTCGGGGTTTATGCCTGGGGCACACCATTCGTAAGTATTGTTCATTTTAAGTCCGCTTTTGTCGAACTTAAAAACATAAGCCCTGTCGGCATCACTAAACTCACCTATTATTGCAAGCGATGATTTAATTGCGTTAGCCATGCTGATGTTAGAGGCAAAATTAGAAGAAATAGCAGATGTTAGTCTTTCGAATTCCAGTTTTTGCTGAATTATTTGTTGAATCTTTTCTCGTTCATGAATTTCGTTTTTAAGTAATGTAGTGCGTTCTTTAATATCCTGTTCGAGTTTAATGCTGTAATTGTTTAATAATTTTTCTTTTTCTCTACGTTCGCTAATATCGCGTATTACACCATGAGCAATTAGTTTTCCTTTTTGTTTTATAATTTGTCCATTTATCTCAACAGGAATAACATGCCCGTTTTTGTGTAGTAAATAAGTTTCGAAACCTCTAATTTCATTATTAAGAAAGATTTGTTTTAAAACTTTAAAATACCTATTCCATTCCGTTTTGGGTGCGAATTTTGTAAACGACATACCAATAACTTCTTCTGCTTTGTAACCTGTTATTTTATTTACCGAAGAACTTATGTAAATAATCTTGCCGGTTTTATTTAGCGAAAAGATAATATCTAGAATAGAATCAGTTATAATTTGAAGTTTTTGTTTTTGTTCACTAATTTTAATTTCTTTTTCTTTTAAAAGGCTAATGTCCTGCAAAATGGTTACTCTAATAGATTTTTCTTCCGCTTGAATAATTTTACCTTGAATTAAGGCAGGGAAAGTTGTTCCATCTTTGCGCAAGGCTGTAGCTTCATAAGGTAATTCGTAGCCTTGTATCATTTTTTTCATAACCAAATCCCTATCTTCGGGAATAATCCAATCAGTGCCCGGATTACCAACAGCCTCTTGCATGGTATAGCCAAACATTTGCTCTGCAGGCAGGTTTTGATCGGTGCATATTCCTTTGTCGGAAAAGAAAATTGCCTGCGATGGAGCATCAGAAAGGGCTTTAAACCTAAGTTGACTATGTTTAAGTTCGTTTAAAACTTTAGTAATTTGAGTAATATTTTTTGATATCCCTATAAGAACATCCTTTCCGTTCCATTTTCCATTAATAACACGGGTTTCAACAGGAATAAGTTTTCCACTTTTTGTTTGCAAAGAGATGGTGTAATATTCTAATTTCCCCATCAGCATTTCTTTTACTATTCGTCCGGCTTCTTTTCTTTTATCCTCGGGATGAACAAACAGAATGCTTTTTCCAATGAGGTCGTTTTCAGAATATGCAAGTTGGTCGTAAACAACTTTATTACACTGAATAATATTTGCTTCCAAATCTAAAATAAATACAAAATCCCTAATTGTATTAAAGAAAGTTTGGAAGTTTTTACGCTCCTGTTTTATGGATGCCTCAATTTTCTTTCTTCCTGAAATATCAGAAATAGTACCAATAACTCTTAGTGGTTTTTGGTCATTATCCCGCTCTACTACCAGGCCTCTTTCCAAAATCCATATATAATTACCGTTTTTAGCCTTTAACCTAAGTTCACTAATAAACACATCGGTTTCTCCTTTTAAATGTTTATTTAGGTCGGTATAAACTTGTTCTTTATCATCGGGATGAATGCGTTTTTCCCACTCTTCAAATTTGTTTTCAATTTCATTGTTGTTGTAACCCAGTAGTTTTTTTAACTGATGGGGAAAAGACACTTCGTTTGTAAGAGGATTCCAATCCCAAACGCCATCGCCACTGCCTTCAAGAGCAAAACTCCACAACCTTTCGCTTGCTATTAATTTTTCCTGTTCTTGTTTACGTTTCGTAATATCGCGAACAATACCTACGGCATGCCATTGGTTATTTATTTGTAAAGCCGAGAACGACAATTCAATATTTATCTCTTCACCGCCTTTTTTAAGTGCTATTAACTCAAGTGTTTTACCTACTGCATTTCCCTTGCCTGTATTAATAAATTCAGGAAACCTCGCCTTATGTAATTTATTATCTTCCTTACCAGATAATAAATCATGTAAATTTCTTCCTAATATCTCATCAATGGTATAATCAAATATTTTTTCGGCTGCCTTATTCCAGAAACTAATACTACCATTAGTATCTATCATAATAATACCATCGTATGCCGATGTACTAATGGCTTTAAACGTTTCTTCGCTGTTTTTAAGTTTTTGTTGCGATATTTTTAAATCTTTTATAATATTATTCAATGAATTATGATAAAAACGTGACGACTGCACACTCGCTTTAAGTTCTGCCTGCGATTTTTCTAATTGATTAGTTTTAATGACTATTTTACACGAATTGCTCAGGCTAAAAAGCATTTGCTGAAGCGAATTGATCATGAAAGATTCTAATGGCTCCGACTTGCTAAATAGAACAACAAAACCCAAATCGCCAATAGAAATAATACTACAGGCAATATTATTTTTATATTTAATAACAATAGGTAGTTGTTTAAAAAATGATGATTTGTTGTTGTTATTAATTACAGATAAATGCTGTAAAACAAATTTTAAAGTTTCGTTGTTTGAAATATTTTTTGGAACAGAATTCTGCATTTCGAAAACAAGTTTGTTTTCTTCTTCTTTGCAAAAGTATATTCCCCCCGAAAAACAATTTAATTTCTTTATTAAAATGAGCAAGGTACTATTAAGCATGACCTCTAAATTATCTTTAGCAACCATGGATGTTCCAATATCGTAAAGTATTTGAATTTGAGAGTTGCGTTTATCTTGTAGCATCAATACTTTTTTTAATTTAAAAATTTATGTGTTTACTCTTGTTTGCATTCAATAAAAGCGGCAACAATAGTTTTATTGTAAAACTCTAAAAAATTATCACCATTATTTGCTATTTCGCCTATGCTGATAATTCCAAAAAGCGGATAATCATCGCTGTACATTGCCATTAATTCTTTTTGGAAGTCGTCTTCAAGAAAAAGCACTCTTGAAATACAGTCGATTACAAATAAGCATTTTTGTTCAATTTTATCATTAAACATTTTTTTTGCCTCATCGCATGCTTCTTCGGCAGCACCTATAAGGCTGCTATTATTTCCATTTAAAATATTAACTATTGAATTTTGGGGAACTTCGCCAACGCAAACAATTTCGTTGTTTGCGTTGGTTATAATAGGATCTCTCACGACCATTTCGTTATTATGCTTACTAATTCCAAATGGATATGCTTTGGCTTTATCAAAAAAATTATTTACATTAATTTTTTGTCCCGAATGCTCTTCAACAATTTCTTTATACACATCAAAAGCAGGTCTCCAGTCAATAGCTTTTATTGTATTATCAAATGATTCTGTTATCTGCACCGGGGTTGAGATACTGTTCCACCCATGCTTTACACCAACACTGCTTTCGCCATCAAAAGCAACTAACATCGCTTTATTTTGTAATAATCCATAATTAGAAAAAAGGCAAGGCGATGATGTCAATTTTTCAAGCGAGCCGGCTCCTCCTCCAAAATAATTAAGTTGTAATCCTATCACATTAAATATTTCGTCAAGGAAATTTGTTATCCCTTTTGTAAATCCATCCAAAAAAATAAACATAGTTTTTGAATCAATAATTCGTTCAGAAAATTCAAGCAATTTATCATATCTTTCATTTTGTGTATCAGGCACGGGCACTGTTAATGTTTTTAAATTGTGTTCAAATCCAATAAATAATGAACCTTGGGTCATTTTGTTTTTTCCATTGATTATCTGTGGAAATATCCCTCCAAAAATTGGTTTTTTTATCTTCTTCAATATCACATCAGTATTTTTAGGAGTGTAATTATTTGCTTCGCACGAGAGAATTAATATGCTTTTAATGTTATCTTGATTTTCGAGTTCTTTTATTGCCTTTTTAAAAGCAGTAATACTTTTTGATTTCTCAATATTAATTATCATGTTATAAGTTTTTTACTAACTTTAAAATGTATTTTCAAAAAATAGAATTAACAAAAATATACAATTAAATAATAAGTAAAAAAAAAGATTTATTTTGACAGTCTTGAATCTTTTCTTTCATGTTTATTGGTTATAAGTTGACTAATTTTTGGTCAACCTATTTCAGGAATGTTCATTTTTCATGCTTGGCTATAACGGTTGCGCTATGAATAGTTGCCGATTGTGGGCTTTATTTCTGTCAAGTTGCACAGAAATTGTAGCGGGCTACAACCCTTGAATTTACTAATGTACCGGCAATTATTTATGAGCGCGTGTTATAGCCATGTGCTTTATTTTCTGTCAAATAGTTAAACAATCTAATTCCTTTCCTAAGCTCTTACTTTTTTAACATATCAACATTCTGCCTATTCTCTAGGTTTAATGGTAATGAAAAGTTAAATGTCGTCTCGATTCCGGCTTTGCTCTCCACCCAAATTCTCCCATTGTTTTTATCAATAAATTCTTTACAGAGAACTAATCCTAATCCTGTCCCCTTTTCATTTTGCGTGCCCGGAGTTGAATAACCATCACTAATGTTGAAGAGCTTCTCGATTCTATCTTTTGATATTCCAACTCCAGTGTCGCTTACCGAAACGATTAATTCGTTTTGTTTGTCCACTACTGAGATCGTAATCTTTCCTTCAGCTTGTGTGAATTTTATAGCATTTGAAATCAAATTTCTCATTACGGTCTTAATCATTTCCTTATCTGCATTAACCTGAATACTTGCTGGTAGTTTACTTGCAATGTGGATAGATTTTTGCTCGGCGATGTCATTTAATATAAGCGTCACTTCGTCGATAAGTGTAATTATATCGAAATATTCTGGATTGAAGTCCATTCTGCCAGATTGCGATTGCGCCCATACCATAAGGTTCATCAGCAAATCCATTGCCCTGTTTGACGACTGAAGTATAATATTTGCAAATTCCCCAATTTTCTCATAATCCTTTTCTTTGATCTGTTCCATGAGAAGTTCGCTAAAACCAATAATAGAATTGAACGGGCTTCTCAAATCATGAGTAATGATGGAGAAGAACTTGTTTTTGTCCTTATTTAATTGAATTAATTGCTGAAGTTCCTTATTGATGATTACAAGATCTTCCGCCCGTTTTACTTTCTCCTCGTTTTGACAACCGAGTTCTTTGTTAACGATAATTAATTCCTGCTCCTTTTGTTTGCGTTCAGTAATGTCATGGTAATTTCCCAAAAGCCCTTGGATATCGGGATCATGCAAGAGATTGACCCAGGTTAGTTCAATCCACTTGTAACTGCCATCCTTACACCGATACCGACATTCAGTTGTGTTGGTAGCATTAAGTTCGCACAGTATAGCGCTAAATATATTCTGAGTGGAGTCCAGGTTTCCGGGATGTACATTTCCCCATACACTTTGGCCAATGAGCTCTTGGGGTTTCCAGCCAAACCATTTCTCGATGTTTGGGCTTTTGAAGGTGATAATTCCGTCCTTATCAATGATGACAATCACATCCCCGATATTTGCAACCATTTTGGTTTGCAATGCTTCACTTCTGCGTAGTGCCTCCTCCGTTTGTTTTCGTTGGGTGATGTCGATAAAAATTACCAACAGATCATCCTTTATTGTAGTACCCGAAATAATCATTGTACGAACCTTGCCGTTCTTACAAGTTACCTGGTATTCAATAGGTTCGATATCTATGTTGTTATCAATAGCCCTTTTTATTGATGATTCCCATTTAGCAATTACCCATTTTCTGTATTCTGGATCAGGATAGGCGAGCTGCCACCATTCTTTCAGTGTAGGTGTGTCCTGATGACTGTACCCAAAAGTTTGTTCGAATCGATCATTGAAATCTACGAACACTCCTTCCTTATTGACGAAACAAAGTGGTATGGGTGTTAAGTTGAACATTTTTTTGAAGCGGGACTCGCTTTCGTCCAGTATATCGAGCATTGTATCGAATGTGTTTGCCAGTTTAGCGGGTTCATCGGTTCCTGAAAGCTTTGTACGGGCTGAATAATTGCCGGCACTTATCAGGTTCATGGTATGCTGAACTGCATAGAGCCGCCGGGTGATATGTCGGCCCATCATCCAGGCAATAAAAGACCCGATTAAAATTGCAAGCAACGCATAAAATACCCCATCACGGGTAATGGCTTTTATTTTTTGTTCCGAACCTTTTTGTCCAATACCAACGCGCGCCCACCCCACTTGTTTGTTGCCAAGTACCACAGGTACAGCCACGTCAACCAATCCGGGGGTTTTATAAATAACCGTTAGTTGCTTTTTTGTTGGAAGATCGGTCAGAAACAATCCTTTTTTAGATCGGTCGGTATGGGCCATGATGTGACCTTCTTTGTCGGTTAGGATTGCAAAAAGGAGTTCAGGGTAACGACTTTGTGCATCTACAATTTCCTGAAGTCCTGCGATGTCGAAAGAGCTTAGCCAATTGGCTGATGAAACAGCAAGCGTCTGTGCTAATGCGTTTGCCCCTTCTTCCTGTCGATCGAGTACCATTGTACGTTGGCGGTTGGCTAAATCGACAATAAAAAGTGTCATCATCACTGCATGTACTATAGCTACGCTGATAATGAGACGACCGCGAAGCGTTCCGAATAAAAAATTGCGAATATTCTTCATTTTGTTTCCACCTTTCTTACTTCTTTTTCAAAACGTTCGATGTATGTTTTCACTATCCCATAATCGTTATTATTGGCTGGTAAAAACCGGGCCGTTTCTATATCGGAAAGAATCATCTTTCCCTCAGGAATCTCATACAGTTCGAGAAGGAATTTCTGAACAAGTCCGCTAACATCGGCAGGCACATCATTACGCACCATAACCGAATTATTGATCAAGGGTTCTGTCTCCCAAATTACTTTCATTTGTGCTGCTTCCACAGGAAAGTTCTTTTGAAAGGCTCGCCATGGTGGTGGCCAGGTTGCCCCGGCAACGGTTTTTCCTAAATATACATTCATGATGGAAGATTCCTGTGAGCCGACATATTTGTTTTCGATGTCGGCATTGATGTCAATACCCTGTTTGTGAAGAAAATACTGGGGCATAATGCAGGCTGCAAGTGCCGTTGGAGCCGGGTAACTTACCGCTTTGCCTTTGAGGTCTGATGGATGACGGATGTCGTTGTCCCTGCGCACGATGAATATTCCTTTGAAATCATCAGGTCGGCCGGCCATGGCAATAACGCTATACCCTAATTTCATAGCCTGAATGGTCTGCCATGGATTTGGCAGTAAAAAATCAGGCCCTCTCTTCGTATATTTCTCTTCAAAATTGGCATAATCTATTGAAGGTTCGAGGGTGAGTTGTGCTGTTTTAAGTTTTTCGTTCAAGTAATCCATTAGTGGTTGGTAGGTTTCTGTCAGCTTGGTTGGATTATGAAGCGGATGCACAGCAAAATGATAAACCGGAATTGTTTGCGAGGAAGGTACATCGCTGTACTTGGGGCCAGTAGCTTTTGGTTGTGGATTGCAGCTTGTAAACAACAAAACAATAAACAACATTATGCTGAAAACCGGAATCGTATAAAGGAAAGAGCGTAATTCCTGTAGCTCTGTTAGAAGTATGCCATTATATTTATTTTGGTAGCGCATAATATTCTTTTGTTAAAAATTATGAAAATTTCTTATTTCCTACTCTCGTTTTTCAGCATTGGCTATAACGGGAGTCTGCGCACAAACTCTTCATTTTACCGAT
>CALDOI010000084.1 GCA_937912115.1 uncultured Bacteroidota bacterium
AGCATTAAACAGAACCATGTTAAACATAAAGAACAGAAAAAATTACTACGGGTAACAACGGCTAATAGGCAATAGCTTAGCTCGGGCTTCCATGGACAGTTACGATTCCAGCTCACAATTTGTCTTCCAGACAAATCGTTCACCCAGAATCGCTACTGCCCATAGCCAAATCGTTAGCATTAATGCTGGAAAAACGATAACATGAAAAATAATATCCAGAATATTTCATTATTGATATCATTTCTTCTGATTGCAATAAATTCCTTTAGTCAATCATGTTTACCAGATGGAATTACTTTTAATAACCAAATTCAAATAGACAGTTTTAGTATTAATTATCCAGGATGCAAAGAGATAGAGGGAAATGTAATGATAACTGGAGGTAATATTTCCAACCTTCTTGGACTAAATGAGATCACAAAAGTAGATGGAAACGTTAATATCATAAACGCAGATTCTCTTATAACACTTCAAGGACTAAACAACTTATGTGAAATAGGAGAACAATTATGGATTGGTTATTATGGCCCTTATGGAAATATGTCGTTAGAAAGTTTCAGTGGATTGGAAAGGTTAAAATCGATTGGACAAGGACTCGTTGTTGTTTATAATCCAAAAATTGAAAATTTCATAGGATTTGATAGTTTACGTTATGTATATAATTTAGAAATAGGACCAAATGAAGCCTTAGAAAATTTAATTGGATTATACAGTCTAGACACAATTGATTATGGTTTGATTATTGGGAGTACGAAGAACTTAGTCGATTTAACCGGACTAAATAATCTATCATACGTAAATCATTATATCGAAATTCACTATAATGAGTCATTATATAGTCTTTATGGCTTGGATAGTCTAAATAAGAATTCAATTGACTATCATTTGCATGTGAATAATAACCCAAAACTATCACAATGTGATGCAGTAAGTATATGTGAATATCTTGCTGACTCAAATTGCAATGCTACCATTTATAATAATGATAATGGATGTAATAGCACCGATGAAGTAATACAATCATGCTTTGTTATAATACCAAACAATGAAAACTCGACCAACGATATATCTTTATATCCCAGTCCTGTTTACGATATAATTAATATCAGATATAACAAGGAATTAAAAATTAAAGAAATCAATATATTTGACCTTAATGGTAGCTTGAGACTGAAACATAATATTGAATCCTCTAAAATTGACATTTCAAAACTAAATTCTGGAATCTATATAATTGAATTAAAGACTTCAGACTTAATAAATAGAAAGAAAATAATAAAACTATAAAGCACTAATGCTAACAACAGCGTATACGCCATAGCCGCGGCAATGGCTTCGTAGAAAAATTATTAGTAAATTTGAAGTATAATCACAAACTCAAAAATCAATAAAAAAGCGGCAACGGCGCATCGCAATACCGTTAGCAACAAGGGTGTGCCCTGAATAAGAGTTCTTTGAGCACAATGAACAATTAATGCTGTAAGTAAGATGGAGGAAGGCCCTCCGCTGGCAATGTACAGGCAGACCAGCAAACCGCCCCACGGTGCTGATTGAGTGATCATGAGGTATTGAACGGATGGGGAAAAAGTCCAGTTGGATGGATTAGGTAGGAATAGAAAAGATGAATGTAAATGAACCTCTGATGAAGTACCGAGAAAACGAACAATCAGTCAAAACCCATTGTATACTTGTGACGGGGGATAAGCATAGCGGACACCTGTTTTACGGGCTATGTGACTGGCGTTATAGAGGAGGCATGAGTTCTATTTAGGCTTATTTATGGAACAGGGGAAGTCTTACTGTAATGCTAAGAGAGAAGTACAAGCAGGGTAACCACTTGTGAGGCTTGAAACCGATGTACAGTAAGATGGCGGACTACTTCGTAGTAGTGAAGAAGCTTTTGTAATGAGAGTGGAGCGAAGGGGGTAGCAGCTTAATATTTTTGGTAAATTAGCAACCATGAAAATGGGAGGACTTAAGCATCAAGATTATTAACTGAAGAGCCGTATGATGGGAGACTATCACGTACGGTTCTGTGAGAGGCTTGGGGTGAAATTCCCCTTGCCTACTCGACCTGAGACAGTCTGCAATGAAATATGTAATTAAAAATATTAATTTTAGAAAGATAATTTCACATTATAATAATTGAATGAAATACAAATTTGTCATTCTTCTAACTTGCTTTTTCATATTCTCAGGACTGGAAGCTCAAAACCACTGGATTCAGCTAAACTTTCCAGACACTTTACATATTGCGTGCATAACAACCAACAATTTTGGTGACATTTTTGTTGGTGTCGGCTCAAATAATGGCCAAGGTGGATTGTTGAGAAGTACTAATGAAGGTTTGACCTGGGAACTAGTTTATGATGATGGCACTCATAGTATTTTATCAATTGACATAGATGATGACGGACAAATATTTGCTGGTAGCAGTAACGGATTACAACCAATGGTTATGTCAACAGATAATGGGGACAGTTGGGAGAGAATTGAAACTCCAATTGGTTATGTTGGAAATGTAACGTTAATCGAAAGTCATAACAATGAATTATATATTTCAATGTGGGGAGCAGTAGCTAGTCTGTTCCGCTCAAATGACTATGGTAACACATGGGATACTTTGTACAGATGTCATAGTGTATCAGAATACATTACAAGTCTTAAATTCGATTACTTGGATAATATTATTTTTAGCGTTATGGGATTTCAACAAAACACCGGAGGCGTTTATAAATCTACTGATGGTGGTGTTACCTGGGAATTAATGGGACTATATAATCACCAGGTTTCCGGTATGGATATAAATGTCAATTCAGAAATTTTTACTTGTGATTGGTGGTTAATTAGTGGAGATAACTGTGGAATAAATGCATGGTATATGGACTCGACTGAATTTAGCCTGATACTTAGCGGTAGTAATTTTAATAATTTAAAAATTAACTCGGAAGGAGATATCTTTACTTGCGGTCCATTTGGGGTGATCTATTCTGAGGATAATGGGTATAGCTTTGAATATTTTGACACTATTGCCCAAATGCCAATCGATCAGATTCACATAAGTTCCAATGATTATGTTTATATCGGACATGAATCATATTTAGCGAAAAGCGCCTTAACTACATCAACAGATCAAATTTATTCATTAGTAAAAAAAGACAATTTTATTGATATTTATCCAAATCCAGCTAGCAATTCTATAACAATTAAAAATTTAAAAAATGATAAGGTTGCAAACGTAATAATATATAATCCAAAAGGATAAGTAGTTTACAAAAACAATAAATTAGACGATAGAATTGACATCTCAAGATTCGCACCAGGGACATATGTTGTTGAAATTGTATCATCAAAGAATCGTTCAATAAAAAAACTGATAATTAAATAAAGCCCAGTTGCTAACAAAAGCTAAAAATCATGGCGCAGAAAGAAGTAAATTCAAAATTCGGTTTACGTATATCATTTTTCTTCACAGAAAATTTCTATATTCGCTAGCGCCACGACTTCTTAGCTAAACCGTTAGAAAACATTTACGGAACCACTGATAAAAACGAAAAAGACATTAAATGATACCTAAGAACCTAATCAAGATTTTTAATAGTCTACTATTCTTTATTCTTTATATTACAGTTTCTGGTCAATCCTCTTTTGAATTCACCTTCCAAACTACTTATGATGAAGAAATCATGGATGGTATTCAAGATTCATTTGGGAACTATATTTTATGTGGTAGACAGGGAAATTATATGCAAGAATACAATCCTTTAATAATGAAGGTTGATAAAAATGGTAATTATTCTACTCGCATTATATCTAGCCCTGATACTGTTGGTTACTTTAATTTGGTTACACAGACTCCTGATGGTAATTATATGTTTTTTGGACAATACAGCCTATCACCAGATAATACATACAACTATTTATGGATAGTTAAAACAGACTCAAATTTAAATACAATGTTTGAAAAGAGTTACTACATAGCAAATACAACATATAATAATTGTAATTTACACAGACTTTATGTTGATCGTGATTCAAATTATTGTGTAGCAGGAAAATTAAATAATATCAGTGGTACTCATGAAAATTCCGATTTATGGATGATAAAATTTAATCATGCGGGTGATACTCTTATGACAAAAACTCATAATTACTCATCAAATCAATGGGCGCAAGAATTATCACAAATCCCTGAAACCAATGAATACATGGTGATCGGAGGGAGTTTTGATGGATCTACATCAGATGTTGAACTTTTCCTAATGGATAGTCTTTTTAACAAAACTGGATTCACAAATGTCCCAAAAAGCTATCCTAATAAATATATTGGTGGTCCACAAGCAAGTAGTGATATTTGGATAAATGACACAATGTTTTTGATGTCAACTTCTGTTCTTGATACAATAGGAAAACGCGCAAATGATGGAAGCTTAGGAGTATTCAAGGTTGATACATCTGGTTTTCTCTATGACCATCTCATTTTAGGCAAACCTGATACTAATGAGTATGCTGCTCATAAAAACAGTATGGCTTCGGTCAACGATTCAACAATCTTTCTTGGGAGTTACACAATTCAGGTTTCATTTTGGTCTGAGAACCCCAATTTGATAGAATTGTACCTAATCGACACTTCACTTAGTTTATTAGGCTATAAAGATTATGGATATGATGCATATTATTGGTTACAAGGAATTATTCCAACTTCAGATGAAGGCTGTCTAATTTATGCATCCAGATATGATCATTCAGTAAACATTTATGAACGGGATGTTCATATTATTAAAATGCAAAAAACTGATATGGATATTATTACAAATGCTTCAAATCAAAATCGAACTCCAGTTAGTTTATTGGCTTATCCAAATCCTGTAAAAGAATGCTTAACTATAGAATTAGAAGAACCAAAGAGAATTGTCCAAGTATTTGCAATAGATATTGAGGGAAACAAGACTTTATTAGACTTTGTACAAATAACCTCCAACCTCAAAGTGATTAAAATGCAGAATCTAGCAAGTGGTCTTTATATTCTCCAATTAATTAACACTGAATCAGAAATCGTCAGTTTAAAAATATTGAAAAAATAAAAAACGTTTGCTAACAACAGCTCATACGCCATAGCCGCGGCAATGGCTTCGTAGAAAAATATTAGTAAATTTGAGGTTAAATAACAAACTCAAAAATCAACAAAAATTGCGGCAACGGCGCATAGCAAACCCGTTACCGGCAAGCTTGGGAAACATCCTGCAAACATGAACCTGACAG
>CALDOI010000085.1 GCA_937912115.1 uncultured Bacteroidota bacterium
TATATAAAAGCATCTCAGGCTAAAATAAAGTTGTCAGGAAATGTAATCGATGCAGAGGAGGTTTCAGTGACCATAAATTCAGATATCCTAAATGGGTTTAATGATATAACAACTAACGAAGTATCTCTTGGTAATGGTTTTGAGGTTTTTACTAAACCAAATGCAGTTCTGTATGCAAGACGGAATAAAATAAATTTAAAGACTAGTCACCCTGAATTATTGGGCAACAAAATAGAAATTTTCAACCTGTGGGGTCAACTGATAAAGACATCTCAGATAGAGCAGATACAATTAAACTCCATTGGTGTAAATGTACAACCAGGAATTTACCTTTGCAGATATGAGTTTGATGAGAAAATGAAAGTCCAAAGAGTAGTTTTCATTTAAAGGTGTGGCAAAAGGATATAGTGGAAATAATGGAAAAAGGGTTTATGGGAAAATGTTCTATTTATTCTAAATCCTTATACACTATTCCCAACATATCAACCTATAGAAACGCAATTATATGGTACATGAACTTAAAACATGGAAAGAATATTTTCAATTAGTAGCAAGTGGTGATAAACCCTTTGAGCTTCGAAAAAACGACAGGGAGTTTTTGGCTGGTCACGAGCTTAAATTAATGGAATATGATAAAGATTCTAACACATATACAGGTAGAATACTTCATCGTAAGATCACATACATATTACAAGGTGCAGAGGCAGAGAATTTTGGATTAAAAGAAGGCTATTGCATAATGGTTTTGGAGAATGTTTAGTTGTTTATGGATTATACCTAATCACTTATCAGGATAAAAAATAAGCTGCAATAATTTCAAATATTATATTTATAAATATTGAAATTACTACAGCCTACTGTTAAGGAAAATGTTATTGGTAAGACCCTACAACTTAATGTTATTTTTAAATATTCTACCCTCTGATTTAATAACAATCGTATAGTTTCCCTTTTCACTGTTCGAAAAATCATACACTCTGCTCAAACTATATGCATCTTTAAATTTCTCATGATAGGCGAGATCCCAACCCTCATAGTATACATCAATTTTTAAAGTTTGCTTTCCCATTAACTTTTTTGAAATATATACAAAATTGTCTTTAACAACCACCTCGGGTTTTGCTATTACATATTCTTCTTTTGAAATAAACTCAGGGATTCCATTGTTTATACTAAAGGGGATTATTTCAATCTCACTTTCCTTGTTAATCTCGAAATAGTATCTTGCATTAGGAAGTGTTGATAAGTCGAAATTTTTCGAGTATTCTCCTGTTTTATGAATTTGTTCACTGTACAGTACTTTATCATCTCTATCCTTAATTAGAATTGAAGTTCCTCCCTTAACATTGTTAAAATCTACCTTTGTAACCCTATTTGTGTCTTGTTTAACCATTAATGAATTACTATAAGAATAATTTACCATTATAGTTAAACTAATTACCAGTACTAAAGTTAATTTAAGTAATTGTTTCATGATTTCTGTGTTTTTTGTTTGTGATTAATTACAGGGCAAATATATTAGCAGTTTACGTGCTGGAAAACATCAATTTTAATCAGATTATATGCAAATTTACCACTGAATAGCAGTTGAGGTATTTGATGGGTTAATATAGTATATAATAGTGTTAAATGTGTATATTTTCCATTTATAATTAGTAGTACTTTTGAAGTATTGATTTTGTTGTTATGATAAATAAAAAACCTTCACTGGAGAAAGTTAGTCCAAGTTTTGGAAGTTCTGTCTTAGTGAAGCAACATTCAGAACAAATTGTTGTGAATCAGGCTTTTTGGCATTTTCACCCTGAAATTGAGCTTGTTTATGTAGATAAAGGTAGTGGGAAGGTACATATCGGTAATCATCTTTCGTATTTCAATAAAAGTCAACTACTACTATTAGGTGCGAATCTACCTCATCATGGATTTAGCGATAGATTAACGGCAAAAGGATCTGAAACTATTGTGCAATTTAAGCCTGACTTTTTTGGTAATACTTTTTTAAGTATGCCGGAAATGAAAAAAATAGTTTCCTTATTGGATCGGGCAAAGAAAGGAATAATGTTTAAGCCTGAAACGAAAAGAAACGTTGGTCCCAAAATTCAAAGATTATTAGGTTTTGATGGACTCGAAAGGGTTATATTATTACTCGAAATATTGAATGACTTAGCCTTATCCAATGCATATACTCTATTAAATGTTGATGGTTTTGCTTTCGAAACATCATTACAAGACAGTACAAAAGTAGATTTAATATTTAAGCATATAAATAATAATTTTGAAAGACATATCTCATTGGAAGAGATTGCAGGTAAAGCAAGTATGACCGTTCCTGCTTTTTGCAGATATTTTAAAAAGGCAACGGGCAAAACATTTACTAAATTGGTTAATGAATACCGCGTTGTTCATGC
>CALDOI010000086.1 GCA_937912115.1 uncultured Bacteroidota bacterium
AATGCAATTATATATATTATTTTTTTCATTTGACTATTTTTTTAAGAATTAAAACTGAAGATTTACGCCAAAACTCCATACGCGTGATCGTGGATAGAGATTATTATCAATACCATTATATACTTCCGGATCTAATCCTTCGTAATTTGTAATAACAAAAGCATTGTTGCAAGTGGCAGCTAAACGAACATTTAATGAATTCTTAAGTAGATTCTCAAATGTGTAACTTATGGTAATATCATCCATACGGAAGAAAGAAGCTTCTTGTATAAAATAATCTGAGAAATACTGAGGAATATTAAAATTGATATCAGTAACAGAAGCTAATACATTTCCTGCATATGGTCCTTCATCGCGATAAAGACGATCGTAGGTGGCAAGTTCGGATTGTGCATTGTTGTATACATAGTTTCCAAAGTTTGCGCGACCCGAGAAGAATAGTGACCATTTCTTATAATTAAAGGTATTGGTAATACCAAAAAATAGTGGAGCATTTGGATTTTCATGCACATATTTATCATCACTATTTATTATGCCATCACCACTACGATCAACATACAATCCTTGTATTGGAGTTCCATTTACGTCATAAACCTGTTCATATACAAAAAATGACCAGGCTGACTCACCAACAGCGTGTACTTGTATTTCATTACCTACTCCACCAGAAATACCGCCATCTGACAGGCTTGCCCCCTGATATAATTTCGTAATTTTATTTTGATTGTAAGTGGCGTTTAATCCTAATTCCCAATACATATCTTCATTTGAGATAATCCGGCCATTTACAGCAAATTCAACACCTTTATTTTCAAGATCACCAATGTTTTGATCGATTCTATTTGTGAAATTTGTACCTGCAGGAACAGGTGCATTAGTTAACAAATCAGTTGTTAATCGTTGATAATACTCAATTGAACCATAGAGTCTATCATTAAAGAAACCATAATCCAAACCAATATTAGATGTTGTAGTTGTTTCCCATTTCAAATTTGGATTATATCCTTCAGGGCGAATAATTGTATCATAAATATCACCAAAAGGATACATAGAATGCTGATTACCATAACTATAACGTCCTTGGTAGCCATAATATCCACCTATATCCTGCTGTCCGGTTTGCCCCCAACCAATACGAAGTTTTAATTGGGAAATTACTTTTGAATCAGCTAAGAATCCTTCTTCGTTGATTTTCCATGCAACACCAACAGCTGGGAAAATTCCCCAACGGTTATCTTCGGAAAAACGTGATGAGCCATCCTGACGTACTGTTGCAGTTAATAAATAGCGATCCTTAAAACTATAATTTAAACGTCCAAAAAATGATAGTAAAAATAATTCACCTCTTTCAAGATCTGGAACATGATTTAAATATTGATCTGTTGAATCTCCTGTCACAGGATCAATATATATAGGTATATTGTTATTATCTGATGTGTTTTCATACCAAAAATGTTGCCATGAATAACCTGCCATAACATCAAATACACTTTGAATTGATGCAACTTCCTTTTTGTAATTAAGATAGAAATCCAATAATTCATTATTATTTTTACTTGTATATGAATTATTTTGTCCACCACCTTTTGTGTCATCAAAAGACCATGCAGCAAAATTAGGCACGTATACAGTACCATCATTGTTTGAATTGTCTAATCCCAAATTAATATTTGCATGTAATTCCGGAAGAAAATGAAATTTGTAATCAGCCTGGAAGTTTCCATATATACGATTTTCATTTGATTTGTCGGTTTTCTGCTCAAGCAATGCCAGCGGGTTATTTGTTGCCATTGAGTTTAAACCACCACCATTTCCTAACCATGCATAATACCCACCAAATGATCCATCTTGGCTTTTTACAGGTTTGGTAGGATCCATCTGAATAGCTGCTCCTATTGCATCCCTATTGGCAAAACGATTCTTGATAAAAGTACCGTTAGCATTAATATTTAATTTCAGATGATCATCTAAAAATGTAGGATTTAAAGCAACACTTACAGTTGTACGTTGGAATTCTGAAGTTTTTAAGGTTCCATCCTGATCGGAATATCCTAATGATACACGATAAGGCATCCACTTTAATGCACCTGTTGCAGATAGGGAATGATCCATGCCTATTGCACTTTGGTAGATTTCATCCTGCCAATCTGTATTATATCTTGTATTTGTGCTTGTGGAATCGGTATCATTAGCCGGAACCTGATGTCCATCCTGATCGTACCATACACCAAGCATTTGAGTATAATTTGGGTTTTTTTCTGTGAAAAGATTTACAAAACTACCAGAGGAAAGCACCTCCAATGGTTTAGGTTTTTCATAAAAAGATAACTTACCTGAATACTCCAATTTTAATGGCATACCGGTTTTACCTTTTTTTGTAGTTATTAGTATAACACCATTAGATGCACGTGAACCATAAATTGCAGTTGCAGATGCATCTTTAAGTACGGTAAACGTTTCAATGTCAGCCGGGTTAATTGCATTTAGCGCACTACGCGAACCTGAACCACCTTTGCCTGAAGTAATTACTCCATCAATTACAATTAATGGATCGTTAGAAGCACTTAGTGAAGAACCTCCCCGAATTCGTATTGTTGAAGCTTCACCAGGTGCACCACTATTTGATGTAATTTGAACACCCGCTATTTTACCAGAAATTAATCCGATAGGGTTTGTTATCGCACCTTTGTTAAAGTCTTCTGTAGAAACTACGGATACAGATCCTGTTGCATCCTTTTTCTTAACAGTACCATAACCGATTACTACCACTCCCTCTAGCGATTGAGCGGATGATTGCATAACAATATCAATCGTCGTGTTTGGCTGTGCAATTATTTCTTGAGATGCATAACCAACATAAGAAAAAATTAACACTTGATTTGGGGTCACTTCAATTGAGTATTTACCATCAATATCGGTAACTGTGCCAGTAGTAGTACCTTTTACAACTATAGTAGCACCAGGAAGTGAAGTCCCGTCAAGAGCATCGGTTACAACTCCGGTAACAGCACCACTTTGTGCAAAAACAGTTAAAGTACTACCAAGTAAAACTACTGCAAACAGCAGCAATTTTGAAAATAATTGTTTTACCATGATATTTAATTTAGTTATTGTGAATTTTGATTTCATTGTTTCATACGGTATTGAAAATCAATCCAAAATTAATAATAATTAACAAAAACTTAATATTGAAGTAATAAATATATGTGTTTACCAAATAAAAATAATATGATTTTTATCAGTTTTTTTTAATTATTGCAATCAAAAATGAATTCAAATATATATCAAAAAACTAAAAATAGCTCCCAAATCCATGAATATTAACATCTTAAATTTATTATCAACATAAAAATTATTAGAATATTGGAAAAACTATAATATTTATGTAAAAAATTGCAAACGATTGCGAGTTGACACATTTATAAATTAAGTTTTCAACCCAATCATTTTAGCTGCTAAACTTCCACAAAATCATTCCTGTTTTTATCATCCTATTATATTAAAGCCACACACGATTGCACTAGGGTATTGTTCGTCCGTTCATGACTTATATATCTGATTTTATGCTATTTTAACTTAAATTAAGTTAAATCTGCAACTATTTCGGGTACTTTTGTATCTAATTAATAAAAAGATAATGATGAAGTTAATTCTAAGCACGTTTTTTTCACTGATAATTACAATAGCCTCAATGGCTCAATTAATATCTGCTGATCCTGCTCTTCCTACCGAAAATGATCAGGTGGTAATAACATACAACTCTGCACTTGGTAGTGGAGGATTGGCAGGTTATACTGATGATATTTATGCTCACACCGGAGTAATTACAAGCAACAGTTCATCAGGAAGCGATTGGAAATATGTAAAAGCCGGATGGAATGAAAATATACCTGCTTGTAAATTAACAATGGTTGGGAGCGATCTTTGGGAACTAAATATTGAACCTTCCATTAAAGAATATTATGGGGTTCCAGCCAATGAAACAATCTTACAAATGGCCTTTGTTTTCCGTAATGAAGACGGAACCTTGGTGGGAAAAACCGATGATGGTGGCGATATTTATTATGATGTTTTTACTTCCGGATTGAACATATTAATTACAATTCCCGAAGAAAGCCCTTTAATAGTTGAATTAAATGATAATATCGAAATAGGTGGTAATAGCACCGATGCCGATTCAACATTTATTTACGATAATGGTGAACTTATTTATGCCGACACCGGTTTCATGTTCAACACAAATATAATTGCTACTTCATATGGAAAACATTGGATTGTAGCTAGTGCCAAAGATCAAAATGAAGTTGTTAGCGATTCGATATATTATTTTGTTCGTAATGAAGGAATTGTTGAAGAACTTCCGGCAGGTATTGTAGATGGAATTAATTATATTGATGAAAATACAGTAGTATTATGCCTGCTAGCTCCTGAAAAGGATTTTATTTTCGTTATCGGTGACTTCAATGATTGGGAAATAGACAATGAATATGAAATGAAAATTACACCCGACGGACTTCGTTTCTGGGTTGAATTAACAAATCTTGAGTCAAGCAAAGAATATGTTTTTCAGTATTTTATAGATGGAACCATAAAAGTTGGGGATCCATATGCTGATAAAGTTAGTGACCCATGGAACGATCAATGGATTAGCAATACAACCTATCCCGATTTAATTAACTATCCTGCCGGGAAGACCTATGGAATAGCTACTGTTCTTCAAACAAACCAGCAACCTTATGAATGGCAAATAGATAATTTTGAAAATCCCGAAGTTACTGACCTGGTAATTTATGAACTTCTTGTGAGAGATTTTATAGCAAAACATGATTTTAATACTCTTATCGATACATTGGATTATCTTGAACGCCTTGGCATAAATGCTATTGAACTTATGCCAAACAGCGAGTTTGAGGGAAACTCAAGTTGGGGATATAATCCTAACTACTATTTTGCTCCGGATAAATATTACGGTCCAAAAAACACCTTTAAAGCTTTTGTGGATGAATGCCATTCCAGGGGAATTGCCGTTTTCATGGATTTGGTACTAAACCACTCATATAACACCAATGCTATGGCGATGATGTATTGGAACAGTGAATTCAACCGTCCGGCTGCTAACAACCCATGGTTTAACGAGGTAAGTAATTTTGAAAATCCGGATGCACACTGGGGTAATGATTTCAATCACGAAAGTATTTATACACAACAATTTGTAGACAGTATTAACAGTTATTGGATTAATGAATACCATATTGATGGTTTCAGATTTGATTTCACCAAAGGTTTTGGAAACAACATTAAAGGCAGTAACGATCCATGGGGCAGTAATTATGACGCAGATCGTATTGCGTTATTAAAAAGAATGGCAGATAAGATATGGCAACAGAAGCTGGATGCAGCTGTGATCTTCGAACATCTAAGCGTAAACTCTGAAGAGAAAGTGCTGGCAAACTACGGAATCCTACTATGGGGAAACCTAAACTATAATTATAACCAGGCAACCATGGGTTATGGTGAATCAAACTTTGATTGGATTTCTTACAAAGAACGTGGATGGAATAATCCGCATGTTGTTGGTTATATGGAAAGCCATGATGAGGAAAGGCTTATGTTTAAAAATCTGGAATATGGAGCATCACTAGGTGATTACAGCGTTAAAGATCTTGGAACCGCTTTGAAACGACAGGAATTGGCTGCTAACTTTTTCTTTACCATACCAGGGCCAAAAATGATTTGGCAATTTGGTGAGCGTGGTTATGATGTTTCCATCGAGTTTAACGGAAGAGTTGGTGAAAAGCCACCAAAGTGGAATTATATGAATGAATGGAAGCGCAAAAATCTATATTACGTTTACTCGGCTCTTATTGATTTGAAAAAACATGAAGAAGCTTTTGCGACATCTGATTTTTCACTGGATCTTAATAATGAATTAAAGAAAATCAGGCTAAACAATGACGACATGTCGGTTGTTGTTTTAGGTAACTTTGGACTTGAAGAAGGAGATATTAATCCACAATTTCAGTTTACCGGAACCTGGTATGATTACTGGACAGGTGATTCCATAATTGTTACAAATGTTAGCGAATCAATACCACTACAGGCTGGAGAGTATAGATTATACACAAGTAAAATACTCGCAAAACCTGAATATGTTGGAATTATTGATAACGATATTAATGAAAACAATCTATTATTATATCCAAATCCAGCCAATAATAGGCTGAATATTACAACTACCGAAAATATTGTTCAGGTAAATATTTATAATTTAATTGGATCTTTAATTTATACAAGATCGGGAATTAATCAAAATATGATTAGTATAAATACAAATAGCTTTAACCAAGGCTATTACATTGCTAAGATAATAACTAATAATGGAAAAACTTATACAAATAAGTTTTTAGTACAATAAGCTGTATTGTTCATTATTTGAAGCCCGATTCGTCATTGTTTCGGGCTTTTTTAATTAATTTCGGAACATAATTGTAAACACATTTTTTTACATGACAAATATATCAATAACCAAAAAGAGTGGTGAATTAGCACCCTTTGATTCTGAAAAATTAAAACAGTCGTTATTGCGATCGGGGGCAAGCCAAAGTGATGCCGATTACGTTTCAGAAATTGTTATAGATAATATTGTTAATGGCATGTCAACACACAAAGTATACCGACTTGCATATCAACTTTTGAGAAAGAGGTCCGGTAAAGTAGCTGGCAGGTATAGACTTAAAAAAGCAATTTTTGAGATGGGGCCAACCGGATATCCATTTGAAAGCTTCATAGGAGAATTAATAAAACTGCAAGGATATTCAGTTGAAACAGGTGTTGTTTTGGATGGTAGTTGCGTAACACATGAAGTAGATGTATATGGCAATAAAAAAGATAAAACAGTTTTCGTCGAATGTAAATTCCACAACGATGTAAGGAAAAAAAGCGATGTAAAAGTTTCTTTATATGTAAAATCGAGATTTGAAGACCTTAAACAAAAGAGATTAAATCAAGTTGATGCCAATCATATATTTGAAGGTTGGATAGTAACTAATACCAGATTTACCGTTGATGCCACACAATTCGGAAGTTGTGCAGGATTAAAATTAATATCCTGGGATTTTCCAGCAAATGGAAATCTTCGACAGTTGATTGATTCATCAGGGTTTCATCCAATAACAACAATGCATTCCATAACTAACAAAGAAAAAGCTATTCTATTGGATAAGAAAATAATCTTGTGCAGGCAACTTGATGAAAGGAAAGATATTCTACTAAGAATGGGGATTCCTGAAAGACGAATCGCTCGTATTATTAATGAAGCGAATCAAATAGTTGATTTAAAGTAGAAAATGCTAAAAGTGTTTTTGCAACGAACTTAGAAGCTGATCAAGCATAATAGGTTTTGTGATAAAATCATTTGCTCCTAATTCGTAGCATGCATTTTCTTCTCCAGAAAGAACATAAGCGGTTTGAACAATAACAGAAAGTTTACTGTTGGTTTTTCTAATGTTTTTTAATACATCAAACCCACTTATCCCAGGAAGATTCAGATCGAGCAATACAACATCGATATCTTTGTTCGCTTTAAGTCTCGTTAAAGCTTCTTCTCCATCAACTGCCCATAACAACTTTGCTTTTGTACGACTTAAAGCTGCATTATAGAAACGATTACTCGTTTCAGTATCCTCAACAATGAGAATAACTTTTCCGGTAAAATCAAAATCATTTAAAGTACTCATCCCTTTTCAATATTAATTCTGCAATTATTACAGTCAACCAAATTACAATTTTTTTTTGATTAACCAGATTACAAATATATATTTATAATTACCAATCAATTTAGATGTACACTTTTGCTTCGGAATACTAACACATCTTTAATAATTGGACGAATAAATACTCTTCTCGAATGCTTTCATTTTAAGAGCATGGACTCTTTTTATCTAAATAAGTATCAACATTTGCTTTACGCCTTATTTTTCCAGATTCAGTCCTCAGGAATTCAGATAAATAGTTTATTTCTTTTGGCATTTCGTAACTATTCAAATCATCCTTACAAATCTCAACTAAATCAATAATATTATATCCTAGATTTGGCCCCTCTATAAATAGCACGAGCTTCTCCCCTAATTTTTTATCAGGTATACCTCCAATAAATAATTCTGCGTTAACATATTTTCTAATTTTTGGCTCTATTAATTCAGGGTTTAGTTTAATTCCTCCGCTTATAACTATATTATCTGATCTACCTAGAATGGAAAATGAGCCATCATTATATATCTGAGCAATATCGTTAGTACTACAATTATTAACCCCTATTCCGGGGTAATCAATAACAAGATGGTCATTGGAATCGAGAGCAATTACAACTCCCGTTAACGGATAAAAATCACCTAGATACTGATTGTCTCCTACTTTACGTAATGCAATATGAGTAATTGTTTCAGTCATTGCATACGAGTGCCATGCATTTATCCCGGGAAATTCCAATAATCTACCTTCCAGTTCATTTGAAATGGAAGCCCCACCAATTAGCAGTTGTTTAATATTCTCCAATACTAACCTTCCATTTAATGAATTAAGAAGTGTGAAAACCTGATTTGGAACCATTGCTGCAAAATCAACAACCTTATCAAAGTTTGAGTTTGCGAATGAAGTTGGGTTAGTATAAATCAGGTTTAGTTTCCCTACTACGGCTCTAACAATCATCATCTTGCCTGCAATATAACTTGTTGGCAAACAAAGCAAGGCATTATCTCCCTCTTTCAATTTAAAGAAATTTAATGTCGATTTAGCACTCACAATAATGTGCCTTTTAAGAAGTTTTATTGTTTGAGGAACACCTGTTGATCCTGAAGTTGTAACCGATATTGAATCAGATTCTGAAAACCAATCCCGAAGGAATACAAAAATTTCCCTTTCCCAGAGATCAACATTGGAATCGTTTATTTTTTCCTCACATAATAAATTAATCTCATCTTTATTAAAATGCAATCCGTAAAATTGTATCGATTTATACATGATTTCCATCAATTATCCCTTTTAAATCCCATTTTTCCATCGGATCATAATACAAATAACCCTTATTGATAGCCAGTGGTGATTTAATATTATTGATAAAAACCTGTCCGGTTCCCAATCCTTGTGGTAGTATATTATTTAAGGTATATGTCCATTGGGCTATTGCATTTAGTCCAATATTTGCCTCCAATGCTGATGTTATCCACCATCCAATATTATGGTTTTCAGCTTCCTGAATAAAAATACTGCTTTGCCTAAAGCCACCCAGCAAACTTGGTTTTAATATTATAAATTGAGGCTTAATAATATCAAGTAATTCGCTTAATTTCTCCCTGTTTTCTATGCCTATTAGTTCTTCATCAAGTGCAATGGGAATAGGAGAACCAGAACAAACATCAGCCATTTCTTCCCATTGGTTCTGTTTTATTGGTTGTTCTATCGAATGAATTTTGAATTCGGATAATCTCTTTAATTTCTCGATTGCTTCGGTGGGAGAAAAGGCACCATTCGCATCCAGACGCAATTCCATGTCACGTTCCGAAAAATCCTTTCTAATTAGATGTAATAACTTTAACTCGTCTTCAAAATTTATTGCTCCAATCTTAAGCTTTACACAATTGTATCCTGCATCTATTTTTTCAATTATTCTGTTGCGCATAGTTTGATAATCGCCCATCCAAACCAGGCCATTAATTGGAATATAATCATCACCAATGGTAAATGATGAATGAAACAATAATCGTTCGCCACCCTCTAAAATATCCTTTATTGCAGTTTCAAGGCCAAATCTTATGGCAGGAAATTCTATCAGCCCATCTTTTAGCCAATATTGCCAGTTTTCGATATCATCACAAACATGCTGTAGCTTAGTTTCAAAATCAGGACAATCATCGATGCTTAAACCTCTTAATATACTACACTCACCTATTCCTTTTGTCTCCGGCTCATCATCATCAAAACAAACAATAAACCAGGTATCTTTGGTTGTTAATATACCACGAGAGGTACCGCCGGGTTGTTTAAAATGTAATATATGTTTCCTGAAGTATGCTTTCAGCATAGTAAGTTTTTTTTGTAAAAATACAAAGAGCCAGTTTACATGCCGAATAATTTGACTAGAAAAAATTAGTGTGTGTAATGGCTAAGTGGATAAACAACCTTATCAAATACATAATATTGAAGAAGAACAAAATCTTCACCATCATTCATCAGGGCATAGAATCGATCTCTATCATCAGGTATTAATTGAAAATATGCTTCCTCTTTAATCTCTTCCGGCAATGCTCTTTTCTTAAATGCTTTAAGATATGTTGTGTCGTTATCCTCATCAACTAAAGTTATTTCGAACAAGGTTGGTGTTTGTATTATTGAATCTATTCTAACTAGCGACATTAGATTGTTTAACCTGGATTCGTAGCGTAAGTCGTTAAAAGAGGTTAAAAAATTCAATAATTTGAGCGTGTCATAATTAACTACTTTCGAATTGTCATTCAAACGGGTTAGGTTATAATTTCCATTTGATTTTGAAATATCAACTTTGAAACTCTCTTCTGGGTTATCGCCAAACTCTATCGCTACACTTGCAATATCACTAAGTGTATGGTTAAATACCTTATGACTTTTCCAATCATCAGGTATAGGTGAAAATCGTGGAGTTAGAAATCCCCTAAAGCCAGGAATATGCACTATATATGGATGTTCAGCACCTTCCAACAACATGTATGTACCTAAATTATCGGGTGTAACATCACCAACATAATAAACCTTAGCCAATTTTTCATATGGGAAAAATTTATACTTGTCAAATAGATTAATCCTGTATGCATCCTGATAAATCTCTACCTTAATTCCAATGCTGGCTAATCGTTTTACGATATTATCGCGCCCCACTTTCGATACAGGCGATTTAATTTTAATACGTTGCATGGTACCTAATAGTGACTCAACAACTCTATTATTAGAGTTATACTTATTGTTTAATATCCACCCTTTGTCGGTTCGTTCCAGAACTACTGAGTTGGTTTTTTTATCGGCAATAAATATTTTAGTTACAATTGAAGTATCAATCACTGCAAACCCGGTTTCTTTCTCTTGTAAAGTACTGCTATCATTTTGAGATAAAAACCAATACGCAATTGGGGCAAATATTATTAATATAATAATGAATTTCTTATTTTTTTTCATCTGATAAATTTATAGGATGATTCTCTAACTATCGTGTATACTTTCTTTTCCTTAGCCAAACTACTAATATACCTGCAAAAATTACAATTAAAATAGGTGCGAATAGATTAATAAGCTGCCATAAAATACGATTTGAACTTATTTTTGTTTTATCAAGTAACCTTAACTTCATTTCTCTCGACCTAAGTGATATTAAATCAGAACCGTCAGTTAGATAGTTCATGGCATTTAATATAAACTCTTTATTGCCAAATGTTTCTCTTGTAAATTGATCAAAACCTAAAGGAAGTGGATATCCCTGAGGAATATGAAATTGGTTTTTTATGATATCACCATCAGTAACAACTATCATGCTGGTTGGAACACTTAGTTCCTTAAAACCAATCTCTTTATCATTTAGAATTGATTGTGGCAATCTATTCCTGAAATCAGATTTAAATCTACCTTCTAACAAAACAGCAATTGGCCGAGGTGGCCCCGAATACTGAATCATTTCGGGTTCCTCCCTTAATAATTGAAGACTAATTAAACTAGGTACTGGTTCAACTTTTGAATAATCAGAAGTACGAAGTAGAATTGTTTTTTTAACTCCCTTTACAGATGTGGTATCAAGGCTACTAACAAACTGAGTTTTTATGGCATTTAAGTTTTTAGTTATCGGATGTTGCGATGTTGATGTAATTAACGGGAAATAATACCACGGGAAGAAATCAATTTGAGCCTGACCTCCTACCTGGCCTGTTCTAATTGGAATAAGCATAGCGCTTAAATCGAGGATAAGATCATTATTAATTTTAGCACCATATGTAAAAAGTTGGGTTTGCAAATCAACATTATTCTCCATGGAAACTGTGTTTTCTTGCGATTGAATGCTATCCATGCTAGCAAAAACAGGATCGATTAACCATAGCACCTTGCCCCCATACATTATGTATTGATCTATTATAAACTTATCCTTTGGTGATAAAATGGAATCGGGCTTAGCAATGATAATTGCCGAATATGTAGGAATTATTTTATACTCCATTTTTGCTGAATCAACTAATAATCTATTAACCAACGCACTTATCTGTCCGTTAATAGTAACTCTATCTACAATGTAATTATCTTGCAGAGTAAGTGAAATATCATAAGTTTCCTGATCATCAAGCTCTCCATGACCTTCGATAAATGCCACTTTTGGTTTAATTCTTTTAATCAGGTTATTGATTACTTCGGCGAATTTAAATTCAAGATTTTGAATAGAATTATTTAGGGCCGTTTCAGGAGGTACGTTAAATTGAGCATCGAGTAATTCCACTGGCAATTCATTATCTCGATAGCTCACTAATGCACCAGGAAAAATAACCTGTTGATCCATACCACTTTTGGTTTTAACCTGGAGATTTGTTGGGCTCAATCCCTGCTCCATCAGAAGCTGATAAGTATCATTACGCTCTTGAGTATTTTCACTTGCCGAAGGGTTAATAAACTCGTACTCGATATTTTTATTATATGCTCTAAACTCATTAAGAAGCTCCTTTGTTTCGCGCTTTAACCTTTTAAACCCAGCTGGAAATTCACCATCAAGAAAAACTCTGAAATAAACAATATCATCCACGTTTTTAAGTAATTCCTGAGTTGATTTGGAGAGAGTGTACCTTTTTTCATTTGTTAAATCGAAACGTGTGAAAAGAAATGAGCTAATAATATTAACGAGAATTATAATAGAGATTACAATTAGTAATTGTAATAAATAATTATTCAGGAGTCTTTTCTTTCTGATCTTCATACTACTTGAAATTACCATTTTCTCTTGGAAAGTGAAAAATTTGTTAGATACAAAAACAAGACAATAACACTTAAAAAGTAAACCACATCGCGTGTATCAACAACTCCCCTACTAATTGAACTATAGTGTGAACTTATCCCTAATGATCTAATAAACAAATCGATATTGCCAAATAAATCCAGTGAGTAGATAAACTCAAAACCCATATATAAAAAGGCACTCATGATTATTGCAAGGATAAAAGATACTACCTGATTGTCAGAAAGTGATGATGCAAAAACACCTATGGATGCGAATACGGCACCCAATAATATCAATCCAATATATGAGCCCCAAATACTACCCACATCCAAATTCCCAACAGGAAATCCCAATTGATAGACTGAAAAAAAATACACCAAAGTTGGTAACAATGAAATTATTATTAGAGTTATTGCAGCCAACACCTTTGCTACAATTATTTTCATATCCGACAAAGGTCGTGTTAGAAGTAACTCAATAGTACCTGTTTTCTTTTCTTCTGAAAAAGAGCGCATTGTTATAGCAGGAACCAGAAATAAGAATACCAGAGGGGCAATAATAAAAAGACCATCCAAGTTGGCATAACCATAATCAAGTATATTGAAATCATTTGGGAAGAACCAAAG
>CALDOI010000087.1 GCA_937912115.1 uncultured Bacteroidota bacterium
TGGTTAATCGAAATTTTCTCAATTTTAGGTGCTTGCATTACAGATTTGTAATTAAACTCCTTCATTAATACCGGAATAATTTCCTCAGTATATTTTGTTCTTAATCTTGGTGTTGCTTCCATTACTTAATAGCCTCCCCTGATTTTTTTGAAGTACGTACTTTTTTACCTGTACTCTCATCTGTTACTAAGCTCGTACGAGTAGGTTGACCTGCTTTATCCACAAGCATTAGATTTGAGATATGTACAGCGGCCTCTTGTTTAACAATTCCCCCTTTAGGGTTATTTGCATTGGGCTTGGTGTTTTTTGAAATCAAATTAACACCCTCTACAATGGCTCTTTGCTTTTCAACATCAAGAACTAAAATTCTTCCTGATTGTCCTTTATTGTTGCCGGAAATCACCATTACGTTATCCCCTTTTTGTATGTGTAACTTAGCCATAACTAAATTTCTTTCTTTTAAAGCACTTCAGGTGCTAATGATACTATTTTCATAAATTGTTTCTCACGCAGCTCACGAGCAACAGGCCCAAAAATACGAGTTCCCATCATTTCTCCTGCTTGATTTAACAATACACATGCGTTGTCGTCGAAGCGTATATAAGAACCATCAGCGCGACGGATTTCTTTTTTAGTTCTAACAACTACAGCTTTTGCTACTGCACCTTTTTTTATGTTTCCTGATGGCATTGCATTTTTTACAGTAACAACCACCTGATCGCCTATTGATGCATATCTGCGTCCTGTTCCGCCAAGTACCCTGATGCAAAGTACTTCTTTAGCTCCGCTGTTATCAGCAACAGCAAGTCTTGATTCTTGTTGTATCATGGTTATTTAGCTCTTTCTAAGATTTCTACTAGTCTCCAGTTCTTGTTCTTACTCAACGGACGGGTTTCCATAATTCGAACTGTATCACCAATTCCGCAATCATTTTCCTCGTCGTGAGCAGTAAATTTGGTAGTCTTCTTGATGAATTTACCGTAAACAGGATGTTTAACGCGGCGTTCCACTTGAACCACAATAGATTTCTCCATTTTATTGCTTACAACAAGACCGGTTCTTTCTTTCCTTAAGTTTCTCTTTTCCATCATCTGATTACTTATTATTATTTTCTGCGATAATTCTACTCCTTAGTTCAGTTTCAAGTCTTGCAATGGTCTTTCTGTTTGCACTGATATCGTGAGGATTTTCGAGAGGAGAAACTGCGTGGTTTAACTTCAATTTTGTTAAACGTTTGCGTTCTTCTTCAAGACGCTCGATTATATCCGCTTTACTAAGCTCTTTTATAACTTCTTGCTTCATTATCCTATTATTTTACTCAGAGTAATCTCTTCTAACAACAAATTTGGTAATCACAGGTAGTTTTTGTGCAGCTAATCTCATTGCTTCTTTTGCAACTGCGAGAGGAACTCCTTCTGCTTCAAACAGTATTCTTCCTGGTGTAATACGTGCAACGAACAATTCAGGTGCACCTTTACCTTTACCCATCCTTACCTCAGCTGGTTTTTTTGTAACCGGCTTGTCGGGAAATATCTTTATCCAAATCTGACCTTCACGTTTCATATAACGTGTAACAGCCTGACGTGCAGCCTCTATTTGACGTGATGTTAGCCATCCCTGTTCAAGAGTTTTAATACCAAATGATCCAAAAGCCAACTGATTACCTCGTTGGGCATTGCCCTTCATGTGACCCTTTTGCTGCTTTCTGTATTTCGTTTTCTTAGGTTGTAACATGCCTATTTAACTTTAATAATTTCTTAATAACTTACTGCTACCTTCTTCTTTTTTGTCTACTTCCACCACCTTTTGGAGCAGTTGGTCGGGGTTTTGAAACACCTACACTTGGAGCAACTAATTCAGGTTTACCGTATATTTCACCTTTAAAAATCCAAACCTTTATTCCAATACGACCATAAGTAGTATGCGCTTCAACTAAAGCGTAGTCGATATCAGCACGAAGTGTTTGAAGAGGTATACGACCTTCTTTGTACATTTCGCTACGGGCCATTTCAGCACCACCAACTCTACCTGAGATAAGAACTTTAATACCTTCGGCACCTAAACGCATTGTTGATGCAATAGATGTTTTAATAGCTCTACGGAAACTTACTCTTCCTTCTATTTGACGTGCAATACTAGTTGCAACTATATGAGCATCTAGTTCAGGTCGTTTTATTTCAGAGATATTGATTTGTACTTCCTTATCCGTAAGTTTCTTCAACTCTTCTTTCAACTTATCAACTTCAGAGCCACCTTTACCAATAATGATACCTGGACGAGCAGTGAAAATTGTAATTGTAACAAGTTTAAGTGTACGTTCAATCATTATTTTTGAAACACCAGCTTTAACAAGACGTGCTGTAAGATATTCTCTTATCTTTCCATCTTCCACAAGCTTTGTTGAAAAGTCTTTTCCACCATACCAGTAAGAATCCCATCCTTTGATGATTCCTAACCTTAGCCCTATTGGATTAGTTTTTTGTCCCATTATTTATCTGTATTTTCGGTCATAACTTCTTGAACTTCTTCTTGTTTTTGAACTCTGTTGCCTAGTATAAGCGTTACGTGATTCGATCTTTTACGAACTCTATGTGCTCTACCTTGAGGAGCTGGTTGAATTCTTTTAAGCATTCTACCGCTATCAACACTTATCTCTTTAATAAATAACTGATTGTCTTCAACTCTTTGTCCTTCGTTTTTTACTTCCCAGTTAGCAATAGCAGAGCGCAATAATTTGTACAGCCTGCCTGCAGCTTCCTTTGAAGTATGTTGTAAAACGCTCATCGCTTTTTCAACATTCATGCCACGAATCAGGTCGGCAACAATACGCATTTTACGTGGAGACGTAGGTACATTACGAAGACGTGCAACGTAAAGTGTTTTACGCGCTTCTTTCCTTTGTTCCGCACTTATGTGTTTTCTTGATCCCATTATTCTGTACTTTATTAATTACCTTTATTCTTTTTACCACCATGTCCTCTGAACAATCTTGTGGGTGCAAATTCACCTAGTTTATGGCCAACCATGTTTTCAGTAACATAAACTGGAATAAATTTATTCCCATTGTGTACTGCTATTGTTTGGCCAACAAAATCAGGAGAGATCATCGATGCTCTCGACCAGGTTTTAATTACGGTTTTCTTACCGGACTCTACATTAACCATAAGTTTCTTTTCGAGTTTAACGTCGATGTATGGTCCTTTTTTTAATGATCGGCTCATATTAAGTTCAATTAACGCTCCTTAATTATTTCTTTCTTTTCTCAACAATATACTTATTCGATGCCTTTTTCTTAGCACGTGTACGGTATCCTTTTGCTGGCAATCCTTTGCGTGAGCGAGGATGTCCACCAGAAGCTCTACCTTCACCACCACCCATTGGGTGATCAACAGGGTTCATGGCAACACCACGAACTCTTGGACGACGACCTTTCCAACGATTACGACCAGCTTTACCTGATACCTCAAGGTTATGATCTACATTAGAAACCATACCGATAGTAGCTTTACATGTTTGCAATATCATTCTGGTTTCACCGGAGGGTAATTTAATGATTGCAAATTTTCCTTCACGTGTCATCAACTGAGCATAAGATCCGGCACTACGCGACATCTTAGCACCTTGACCCGGGCGAAGTTCAATATTATGTATAACTGTACCGAAAGGTATATCACTCAAATACATAGTATTTCCAATATCAGGAGTAGCTTCGTTACCAGAAACAATCTTCTGTCCAACTTCTAATCCGTGAGGAGCAACAATATATCTCTTTTCACCATCAACATAATTAATTAAAGCAATACGAGCAGTACGATTTGGATCGTACTCAATTGTTTTAACTATACCAGGAACGTTTTCTTTATCCCTTTTAAAGTCGATAATTCTATATTTTTGTTTATGACCACCACCAACGTTGCGGATAGTCATTCTTCCCTTGTTATTTCTACCACCTGTACTCTTCTTACCAACTAGTAAGCTTTTTTCAGGCGTACCGGTAGTAATATCGTCAAATGCGCTAATGATTTTAAAACGCTGACCTGGGGTTGTCGGTTTATATTTTTTTAGAGCCATTTCTAAATATTGCTAAAGAAATCAATTGATTCACCTTCTCCTATTGTAATAATAGCTTTTTTGAAGGCATTTGTCTTACCAGAAATTACGCCAGATTTAGTATTACGTGATTTCCTTTTCCCTGAGTAATTCATGGTGTTTACAGAAAGTACTTCTATTCCATAAAGTTCCTCAACCTCACCTTTAATCTGAAGTTTATTTGCCTTTTTATCGACAATAAACCCGTATTGGTTAAGCTTTTCACCTTTGGCGGTCATCTTTTCGGTAATTACCGGTTTAAATATTACACCCATCTCTTTTCAGTTTTATTTATTCGCGAATACTTCAACGATGGTTTTTAATGAACTTTCAACAAAAACAATGTTGTTTGCATTTAGAATTTCATAAGTATTAATTCCTTCTGCTCTCATTACTTTAACTTTTTGAAGATTTCTTGCTGACAAGTAAATATTCTCATCAGAGTTACCTATTACAATTAAAGTTTTTTTATTGTTCATATCGAAGCCTTTTAAAATTTTATTGAAATCCTTAGTTTTAGGATTTTCCAATTTAAAGTCTTCTACAACTAATATGTTATTTTCTTGCGCTTTATATGACAATGCAGATTTACGAGCAAGACGTTTAACTTTCTTATTCAATTTAAAAGAATAATCACGAGGATGTGGTCCAAAAATTCGACCACCACCACGGAACATAGGATTCTTAATGCTACCAGCACGTGCTGTACCTGTACCCTTTTGACGTTTAATCTTGCGAGTACTTCCAATTACATCACTTCTTTCCTTGGAATCGTGTGTACCTTGACGCTGACTTGCCATGTAATGCTTTGCATCAAGATAAATGGCATGGTCGTTTGGTTCAATTCCAAAAATGGAATCATCCAGCTTCACCTTACGATCGGTGGCTTCTCCGCTTACCTTATGAACTACTAACTCCATCTTTCTAATATTACTAATGAATTATTAGGACCTGGAACAGCTCCTTTTACTACTATAACATTTTTCTCAGGAATAATTTGCATTACCTGAAGGTTAATTAATTTAACCCTATCACCACCCATGCGGCCTGCCATACGCATTCCTTTGAATACACGTGAAGGATATGAAGAAGCACCAATTGATCCAGGAGCTCTTAATCTGTTATGCTGTCCGTGAGTTGCATCGTTAACACCTTTAAAGTTATAACGTTTAACAACTCCCTGAAATCCTTTACCCTTTGAAGTTCCTACAACATCAATATATTCACCTATTTTAAATACTTCAACGGTTAATATGTCTCCGAAACTTTTCTTATCTTCAAATCTGCTAAACTCAGCAACATGTTTTTTTGGTGTTGTTTTTGCTTTCGCAAAATGACCTTGCATTGCCTTTGTTGTATGCTTCACTTTTTTATCTTCAAATGCAAGCTGAACAGCTTCATAGCCATCAACTTCCTTTGTTCGAATCTGGCTAACAACACACGGACCTGCCTCAATAACGGTGCATGGGATATTTTTCCCATCTGCATCAAATATTGAAGTCATACCGATTTTTTTACCTAATAATCCTGACATTGTTACTTATCTTTAAACCGTTTATAGTTATACTTTAATCTCTACTTCAACACCACTTGGAAGCTCAAGCTTCATTAATGAGTCGATGGTTTTTGAAGATGAGTTAAATACATCCATTAATCTTTTATAAGTGCTTAACTCAAACTGCTCGCGTGACTTTTTATTAACAAAAGTTGAACGGTTTACAGTAAATACTTTTTTATGAGTTGGTAAAGGTATAGGGCCATTAATAATAGCTCCAGTTGATTTTACCGCCTTTGCAATCTTTTCTGCTGATTTATCAACCAGATTATGATCGTACGATTTAAGCTTTATTCTAATTCTTTGACTCACGTTAGTATGTATTTATCTAAAATTATCCTTTAATTTTCTTTATTACTTCTTCGGAAATAAAACCAGGTGCCTCTTTAAAAGAGTCGAACTCCATACTTGATGTTGCTCTACCAGAAGTTAGTGAACGTAACGAGGTTACATATCCAAACATTTCTGACAATGGCACTTTTGCTTTTACTATCTGATAACCAACCTTAGCAGTAACATCTTCCAAGATTGCTCTTCTTTTATTTAAATCACCTGTTACATCACCAAGATAATCTTCAGGTGTAACAACTTCTATTTTCATTATTGGCTCAAGTAATACTGAATTTGCTTTTCGGGCAGCTATTTTGAAACCTACTTTAGCAGCTAACTCAAATGAAAGCTGATCAGAATCAACAGCATGATAGGATCCATCCATTAATGTTACTTTCATATCATCAATAGTATAGCCAGCTAATACACCGTTTTGCATTGCAATTTCAAAACCTTTCTTAACAGATGGAATAAATTCTTTTGGAATATTACCACCTTTAACCATATCAATAAATTGCAATCCTACAACACCCTCATCAACAGGGCCAAGTTCAAACTCGATATTAGCAAATTTACCTCTACCACCTGTTTGTTTTTTATATACTTCTTTATGCTGAACTGTTGTTTTAAT
>CALDOI010000088.1 GCA_937912115.1 uncultured Bacteroidota bacterium
TTGAAGAATGTAATGTTATTAAATTGTTAAACTATGAAAACACTATACCACTTACTCAAGACAACTTCCCTTGTAACATTGATGTTCATATCTGTTACCATAATAGGGCAAAACCCATTTACCATTGATGTTATTCAACCCGATAACACTGGTATTGATTGGGTTATTGGAGAAACTTACACAATATCTTGGACTGACAATCTATCGCAGCCCGTTGAAATACGCTTGTATAATCCGATCAGTGCAGGTTTTGAGCAACTTGCTCCAAGCGTAACAGGTTCGACTTGGTCATGGGATATGCTGAATACATATACAGCTGGTTCAGGGTATTATATTCAGGTACGAAGCACCATTAGTCCCGCTACATATCATGATGAAGGTGCTACTTTCGATTTAGTATATGCACCGGCAAACTCAATAACAGTAATACAACCTTCAGTAACTGGTATTAGCTGGGCAAGGGGTACAAGCCATCTTATAACATGGACGGATAATATTAATGAGCCGGTAAAGGTTCAGGTTAGCGATGAAAATGGAGCTAATTTTGCAACAATAACAGGAGCTGAATCAGTTGTTGGTTCTATTTTTAGCTGGGATATTCCTTCTGGTCAAGCAGTGGGTACAGCTTATAAAATAAGAGTGGTTAGCACCGACTTTGCAACAGTGCTTGGTGAAGGTATAAATCCTTTTACTATTACCGCAACTTCAGGTGCTTTCACCGGGATAAATCAACCTGTTGATGCAACAAGTTGGGCTAAGAGTACTACTCATATTATATCATGGAATGATAATGTTGCAGGGCCTGTAGATATTTATTATAAAAAAAGTAACTTGGGTGTTGGGCTCGAGGAAATAGCCACTGACGTTGTGGGTAGTACATATGCATGGACAATTCCATTATTGATTACGGGCAGTGATTATACTATCACATTAAAAAGTAGCTTAGATCCAGCCATAGAAACTACAAGTGATCTATTTGATATAACACAAACTCTCACGGGAGGAATAACCGAGATATATCAACCTCTAACAAATACAAGCTGGACTGTTGGTACAACACATTTAATTTCGTGGCTCGATCACCTTAGTGAGCCGGTTGATGTTTATTATAATAATAACGGTGCTGGTGAGGTTCTGATAGATGATGATGTTGTAGGTACTACTTTAGCCTGGTTAATACCATTAAGCTTAACAACAGGAGATAATATGTGTAAAATTATTGTTAGAAGCACTATAGATCCTAATGTTGTATACAGGGAAAGCGAATTGTTTGAACTAACAGCTTCTTCAGGTACCGATATTGATGTTATACAACCCAGTATAGCTGGTATTTCATGGGCACGTGGTACTGAACATTATATTTCCTGGGATGATAATTTTCCTGAGAATGTAACAATTGATTTGAAAAGATATAACTCTTCTGATGTATTGCAACAAACTACTTCATTAGTAGACAATACACCAGGTGCAGAAGGTAGCACATGGGTATGGGATATTGATGGAGCAACTATAGTGAGTGATTATTATAAAATTAGTATAGCAAGTATAAATGATCCTGCGAATTTGGTTGACTTGAGTGATGAGTATTTTTCAATTACTGCCTCAACATGTACAGCTATTGATGTAATTTCACCTGATGGAGGAGAATATTGGATGGCAGGAACATCACATTGGGTATCTTGGGATGATAATTGCTCAGGAACAGTTGACATTGAATTATGGAAAAATGGTTCTTATGATTCAGATATTGCGGGTAACGTAGTTGGTACATCATATAGCTGGGCAATACCAGTGGGTCAAGATCCGGTATCAACCTATAAAGTTAGGGTGTTCAGTTCATTGGATAATGCTGTTGAAAATTTCAGCGCCGCAGTCTTCGATATTGTTCCTTTTGGTAAAGCTACTAGCGGTATACCATCAGATGAAGAAATTACATCCTCAGTACTGATGTACCCTAACCCAACAAATGGCCATTTTGCTGTTTCATCACTAATAGGCATTAGCAATATTGAAGTACGTAATTTATACGGTCAAGTACTTTATAGCGAAAATGTTGGCGAAGCAGAAGAAGTTAGTATAGATATGACTAACCATGATGCAGGTGTATATATCGTGAATGTAAAAATTAAAGGTAAGGTAGTTACTAAAAAACTATTTGCTTATTAATAAACCTATGAATATATAGATTAAAAGGTTGTTAATCATCTTGGTTGACAACCTTTTTTTATGTTATTGATTCATAGAAACGGAGATAGTATGAAATCCTTTGGCTAGCTACTATTATATATAAAACGCTATCAGGAAGTTTTTATATTTGCTATTGAGCTACAATAATTTTAAATGCATGGTTAACATGGCATCAATTAACTCAAAATTTAGACACCATTATTAATTTTAACAATTACATTTAATTGCATGAAATTGTCAAAAAGGAACGGAGAAGGAAAGAAAAAACCTAGAGAAGATACTCCTCTTACCAAAGCAGAAGCATATAGTGGTTTTATGGTGGGTTTCAAACCACTTTTAATTGCCGTACTGCTTTGGATCGTTACAATTTTCATACTGCATTTACCGGCACTCAAAAATGATGTAGCCCTATTTTTTGTTAGTTTCACACTCAACTCAACACTGTTTTTTGGGAATATTCTATTTATCCCCATTGAGAGCCACAGCTACCCTTTAATTACAGTTTTTGGTTATACCATGAAGGTTGTAATGGAGTGTACTGCATATAATTTTTACATCTTTTTAATCTACCTGAGTCTTCTCTCACCAGGTGGGTGGAGGAAGAGGATAGTCACATTGATATTATTTATTGCCATATTATTTGTAGCAAATAATCTGCGATTTATTATAATGGGTTTAATTGGATTACACTACGAACAGTTTTTTCACTATATACACAACTATCTTTGGGATTATTTGTTTGGTTTTATCATATTTTTAATATGGGTATGGAGGTTTAATGACAATTTGGGTAGTAATGTTTCCACAGACCAGGAATAGTTAGACTAAAAAATTAACATCAAATGGTAATAATTTCTTCAATCAGAAATAAGATACTCCTCCTCCTACTGATATCTGTATTGTTTTTTTTCGCATGGCAGGCAGGCCTTGAAACTGTGTACACAAAAGTATTGGTTAGCACAACAAATTTTACTCTGAGTATTGTAAATGATTACGATCATTTTGAATATGAAAAAATGAATGAACTCTATCAGTTTCGGGTATTTATTGAAGTTGATGGACGTAAAGGTAATTTTGTGCATGAACCTGGCAGCATGACTCAACCCCTAATCACTATTATTCCATGGCAAATATTTCTTTTCTTTGTTTTGAAAAGAAAATCTGCCTTAATATCTCTCGGAACAAATATTGGGATATTTTTCTTGATACAGATAATTTTCCTTATTCTGTTAACGAATTATTATACCTCTGAAGTTCAGCAGTATATCTTTATGATGATAGATGACAGTTTCAATATTATTGCTTTAATTCTTATACTTAAAGATAATATGCTGTATCCGGTATTTAGAAAGAGGGTTGTTACTGTAAGAAAATAGCAGTAATTACAGGAGGAAAATTTATTATCAAGATATAGGTTAGTACAATGCAATTTCATTGCAGATACTTTAGTTTCTATAAACCTAATTTATACATCTGGTCCGGAGCTTGAAGCTTGAAGTCAGAAGAAATTATGCGAGCTTCCGACTTCGGTCTTTCGACCGTTAGAATTCTTATTTGTTGAATTTTATTCACTTTTTAAACCTTTGTATTTTCAATGCATAGAGGTTTAGTTAATGCTAATGGACCTTTAGCTTTGAATTTGCTTTTCTAAATTCCGATGGCGTATGTCCAGTAAACTTCTTGAAACATGCGTTGAAGGATGATTTTGATTGAAAGCCTACCTTCTGCGAGATAACATCAATTTTATAGTTTTGCGTATGAGAGTTTTTAAGCATTTCTTTTGCTTCCAATATTCTATATCGATTGATAATACCATAAAAATTGGTTTCCATAACAACGTTTACAACATATGTAAGCTTTTGTTTGGTTATGCCAAGTGCCTTTGCAAGCTCGTTAACACCAAGTTTTCTATCAAGGTAGGGTTTATCGGTAACAAGGTGATGTTGCAAGCTTGCAATTATTTTCTTTGCATCTTCATTATTTACTAATTCACTACTTTTATCAATAGCGTTATTAGAATTATTCACTACATTAACAATATTGTTTCCTACTGAATCTATACTAGCTACCTCTATAAACATCTTATCCTGCTTCAAACTAAAATAACCTGCAAGGCCACTCGATACCAGTATCCCTAAATTAAAAATTCCTGACAATACGTTGTTATAAGTTGGAGTTAATAAATTCATTATGGAACTTATAACCACAAAACTGATAATTGATAACATTATGATATGTGACCATGATGCCTGAAAATATGGTAAATAGGTTGAGTTTTTTTTCTTGATATTAATTAGCTTTTGCATATTCTTGAAATAATTTAAAAGGGTAATTATAACCTGAATAGCAATGAAGCCTACATTGCTCATTAAAAAAATTACAGTGGTAAAATTTATCACCTTAAAATCATTGGCAGCTACTGCACATTCCGGGCAAAGAAACATATCTGTTTCATCCGGGTTAAGATATGCCATGGTGATAGCATTAATTATCAATGTGAAAACCGAAGGAAGAAAATACACAAAAGGCATTCTGGAGAAGAAACCGGTATGGGAATTTGTTATGTCGCCTAAATATAAATAATAGGTGGGTATTATGGCTAGTAATAGCGGTATTTGTATAATATATAGATAATTATATACAGATAGGTATCCCAAATAGCTAATTGAATTTACAATAAGATAGACCAACATCAAAAGCATTAAAAAACCAAGAGGAAAACGTGATGAACCAATTTTTCTTTTCAATGTGATCAATTGCACCACATAAAAAAGCAATTGATATATTGGAAGAATAAACAGAAATATATTTAGGTTGTTGAAATTTAGCATGTTGTTGCTGGATGCTGAGAAAATAAACAGTTAATTTTAAATCCCTCTTTAGTACAAAAATAACATTTTATCAGGACTATCTCACAAAGTGTGTAAGTTAAAAATATCGGGAGTTGCTATCACCGTTATTATATTTTATTTTTCAGATAGTGTATTGTGTATTTCTTTTATAAACCTTTTCTGCCTTTTCTTTTCCTATGTTGTGAATCGCTATTGTTATTATTCCGCTTCCTATTTTCCCAATGATTATTTAGCCTCTGAATCTGATCCTTATCAAG
>CALDOI010000089.1 GCA_937912115.1 uncultured Bacteroidota bacterium
ATAAGCGTAAAACGATTCTTCCAATTCCTTGGATAATTCTTCCTGCTTATTTTGGCTTGTTAGCTGAACCAGTCGTTGCATTACAGCCATAGCTTCCTGAATCTCATTTTGATATTCCGCAGTAAATTTATCACTTAGGGATGTGTAATATTGCAAATCTTCTTCATGCCTAAGTGCGATTTGCTTTACAAGATCATTAGCTTTTTCAGTTGCTCCTGCCTTGTAATAGAAATCAGCCCAGGAAATCATAAAATAGTCGAATGGAAATTTTTCGGGTGGGAATAATTCAATTCCTCTATCAAGAACCTTTATTACGCTATCATATTTGCGCTCCATTAAAAGTGTTTGGGCAAGTCGAACATAGTTCTGTTTTGCCATGCCTGAATTACGATCACTTTCTCGATCAACAATAACACCTTCTTCATTTAGTCTTCCCCATTTAACATTATCCGCCATCAATACCTCGTAAGTACGATTTGCATTAACTCCTCCAATTTTACTCATATAATTAGTTGCAATTGTAGGTTTAAAACGATATACAACGCCTTCTAAATGGCAATATTTATCAACCCCAAGAACTTTAGCATGACTATTTGGATTTGCGAAATATACGGGACGTTCCCAATTATTTGTGGCTATTAAATCGAGTAACATCAAATCATTTCTAAACAATCCACTCTGACGTATTGGCCATTCCATTGAATCTACAATTTTAGCAGTATCTTCTATTGGCACCAGGCCGGAAGCCACAACAGCATCCTTATCAATCTTATATGTCAGTTTTTTTGATGGCAGATAATCAATCCAATCACCATTTTGCAATGGAACACGTGTAGCTTTGTTATCATCCTCAATAAAGGCAATGGCATCAATTAAACCAGCTTCTTCTACACGTTCAAATACAGGTACATACCCTCCCTTTTTCTTGTAAAAATCCTGACTTATCGTAAGAGGTAATCGCTCAGAATCATAGACTTTCCTGCCCATTTGGCTAACATACCAATCACCGGATGATAGCATATAATTTACAACTCTTACATCTGTACGATAATTCTCAACCTCCTGTACGTACCAAAGGGGGAAAGTATCATTATCTCCATTTGTAAACAGTATCGAATTAGGCTCGCATGAATCGAGATACATCTTAGCAAAATCAGCAGCTGAATATTTACCCGATCTATCGTGTGAAGCCCATCCCTGTTCGGCCATAATACCGGGAACAAGTACCAAGCAAGCAACACCTACAATGCCTGCTGCCATTACCTTATTCCCCATCTTTTTCTGAAGAGCGCTATATAATCCCAACACGCCCAAACCAATCCAAATTGCAAAGGCATAAAAAGAGCCTGCATAGGCATAATCACGCTCACGCGGTTGCAAAGGTGTTTGGTTCAAATAAACAATGATAGCTAAGCCGGTCATTATAAATATTAATGCAACAACCCATGTATCTTTTTTACTTTTACTTAACTGAAAAAAGAAACCAATTAGTCCAAGAATTAATGGCAAGAAGTAAAATTTTGTTCGTGCAGGATTTGCCATACTGGATGGTAAATTACTTTGATCACCCAACCGCATTGAATCTATAAAATTAATACCGCTTATCCAATTACCATGATTAATTTCACCCTGACTTTCAATATTGTTTTGTCGTCCCGCAAAATTCCACATGAAATATCTCATGTACATGAAATTAAACTGATAACGAAAGAAAAATTTCAGGTTTTCGCCAAAAGTTGGACGATAAAGAACTTCTTTACCTCCTTTTCCATCCGACACACTTATCGGCCTTCCTTTAACATCTCCAAAATGCTCATATAATGTAATATGTTGTGGTTTGGTGCTACTCCACATACGCGGGAAGATGGTCATGAACTTTTCGTCATAAACCGGAATAGTACCTTTCCTATCATCCTTGATAACATATTTGCCTTTTTTCTCATCCTGCATATAGACAGGATTTCCATCAGCATGATCAACAATTGGAGCATTATAATATTGACCATAGAAAATTGGCCATGTTCCATATTGCTCACGATTTAAATATGCGAGTAAACTTACAGCATCCTTCGGATCGTTTTCATTTATAGGCGTATTAGCATTTGCTCTTATTACAATCATAAAAAAGGATGAGTATCCTATCAATATAAATACAACTGCTAATATTACTGTATTTAAAACAGTTTTACCTTTTTTTGCCGTATAATATAAACCCCAAACTATTAAACCTATAATTATAAGGAAGTAGATTATTGTTCCTGAGTTAAATGGCATTCCAATTGAATTCACAAAAAATAATTCAAATTTACCCGCCAGTTCAACTATCCCGGGAATAATCAAATACATGATAACCACCAAAATAGCTAGAGATGATAATCCGGCAATTATGAATCCTTTATGCGAATATGTATATCGTTTATAATAATAAACATATACAATGGCCGGTATTGCAAGCAAGTTTAACAAGTGTACGCCTATTGACAAGCCCATTATATAAGCAATTAGTATCAACCATCGATAACCAGTACGTTGATCAGCTACTTCTTCCCATTTAAGTATTGCCCAAAAAACAACAGCAGTAAACAATGAAGACATAGCGTATACTTCTCCCTCAACCGCAGAAAACCAAAATGAATCACTAAATGTATAAGCCAATGAACCAACAATACCAGCTCCTAAAATTGCCCAGCCTTCGCCCATAGTGGGAATGCTGTTTTTAGTGCTTACCATAATCTTTTTGGCCAGCATTGTAATTGTCCAAAAAAGAAATAAAATTGTAAAACTACTCGACAATGCCGACATTATATTAATCATCAATGCTACGTTCTCCAGATTTCCAAAAGCGAAGAGTGAAAAGAAACGCCCCAATAATTGGAACAATGGTGCTCCTGGTGGATGACCAACTTGTAGTTTGTATGCTGTTGCAATGTATTCACCACAATCCCACCAACTTGCTGTAGGTTCGAGTGTTAAAAAATAAACCATAGTTGCAATCGCAAAAACAATCCACCCGGTTAATTGATTAAACTTTTTGAAATTTTCCATGCATATTGAAGTTTACTCTATTTTATTTTACTGCGAAAATATACAATTTCATCAAATACTATTTTTAAATAACACTGATTTTAACACAATTTAATAACAAATAAGTTTCAACCCTAATTTTATGTGAGCCTGGCCAAGCATATAATATTATAAAAATTAATTTTTAAGTCAATTGTTTGTGATAAATAAAAATGCTTTATCTTTGCGCCCCGAATGTCCGATGGTGTAATGGTAGCACTGCAGATTTTGATTCTGCCTGTCCAGGTTCGAGCCCTGGTCGGACAACGGTTTAGATGAAAGGGTGAGGGGACGGAAGTCCCCTCTTTTTGTAAATGATTAGTAAGAAACACATAGAAAAATTA
>CALDOI010000090.1 GCA_937912115.1 uncultured Bacteroidota bacterium
TATCCTGAAAAGGTTATTGCATATAGTCATTCAGCAGGAATGCTCTCATTAAGAGAAAAATTAGTCGATTACTATCGAACAGTTAATATTGATGTAAGTGCTGACCAAATAATTGTTGGAGCTGGAGCTTCTGAAGCATTGCTTTTTGCATTTCAATCAATTATGGATCCGGATGATGAGGTGATAATTCCAGAACCTTTTTATGCTAATTATAATGGATTTGCTACAAATGCCGGAATCAATATTGTCCCAATTTTTTCATCTATAGAAACAGGGTTTGCACTTCCACCAATTGAGGATTTTGAAAAAAATATTACTTCAAAAACCAAGGCAATATTGGTATGTAATCCTAATAATCCAACAGGATATTTATACTCAAAGGAGGAGCTTGAGACATTAAGACTTCTTGCAAAGAAACATGATCTGTATTTAATTGCAGATGAAGTGTATCGCGAGTTTACTTACGATGGCAAACAACACTTTTCATGCATGCATCTTAAAGGAATTGAGAATAATGTGATTCTTATTGATTCCGTATCAAAACGATACAGTGCCTGTGGCGTTCGTATTGGATGGATCGTTTCGAAGAATAAAGAACTTATGGCTGCTGCCATGAAATTTGCTCAAGCCAGGTTAAGTCCGCCAACATTTGGTCAGATTGCTGCTGAAGCTGCTGTTGATACTCCTGAGGAGTATTTTGACGAAGTAATAAAGGAATACATTGCTCGAAGAAATACTGTTGTGAAAGGAATTAACGGTATTAAGGATGCTTATTGTCCAAATCCTGAGGGAGCCTTTTATGTTGTTGCTAAACTTCCTATAGATGATTCGGATAGGTTCTGTCAATGGTTGTTAGAAGATTTTAGTTATGAAAATCAAACAGTAATGTTAGCACCTGCTTCGGGATTTTATTCTACTAAAGGCAGGGGTAAGGATGAGGTAAGGATATCATATGTTCTTAACGTTGTTGATCTAAATAAATCTATTGTAGTTCTTGATGAAGCATTGAAAGTTTATCCTGGCAGGACAAATTAGTATAATTACGGAGTCCTATTTCTATATTCCTTTTTTTGTCATATTGAGCGTAGCGAAATATCTCAATTCAAATATTTATTATGCATGAGTTTTCAATTGCGATGAGCATTATTGAAATAGCTGAAAAAGAAGCTAAAGCAGTTAATTCTAAGTATATTTCTGCACTGGATCTTGATGTTGGTACAATGGCAGGTATTGAGTATTATGCACTTGATACTGCACTTGAAATGGCTGTTAAAGATACTATGATGGAGAATGCGAAAATTAAGGTGAATAAAATTCAGGCAAAAGCCTTATGTTCAGATTGTAAAACAGAATTCGAAATTTCTTGTATAACTGATAGTTGCCCAAAATGTAATGGATTGTTCCATGAAATTTTATCAGGAAAAGAGCTTAAAATCAGATCCATTGTTGTTGAGGATGCTGTGTAGCAATTGTAAACAATATTATAGTATAATAAAGATTGATAAGACATTGAACTGTTTTATATGTAAGTAATATTCTTTTGTGGTTTTAGCCGTATAATCTTCTCGTAAGAATCCTCATTTTATTACCTTTGCCTGAATAAATTTATTCCTTAATGGCTCTTAAATCAAATAAATTAATAGATAATAAACCATCTGCTCCTGAAACGCAGAGTGGAAAAAAAATCAAAAAACCCTCTCGGAGTGCAGGTTCAAAATCAAAAGTTGGCCCCGGAATACTTTCTGATCCAAGATTATTGAGAAGTGTAGGTTTTTTATTGATGATAACCGGCATTTATCTTTTTTTGGCAATCTCAACTTTCATTATTAATTGGTTTGCATCCGATGTTAGTGATATAGTAACTGCAACTTCCGATCAGTTTAAAGATCATACCGAAACTGTTTCTAATTGGACGGGTTGGCTTGGTGCATATATCGCAAAATATCTTGTTTATAATGGTATTGGTATTGGATCCTATTTTATATCAGTATTCTTTATATCGGCAGGTCTAAGGTTATTGCTTAACATTAAGTTGTTTAGCCTTTGGCGATGGTTCGAATTTCTAATAATTAGTTTTGTTTGGATTCCTGTTACATTTAGTTTGATTTTCTTGCAACACCCTGAAAATATACTTGGTGGTTTGACCGGTCATCAACTTAATATATGGTTGTTGGCATATTTAGGAAAGGCCGGATTGATATTGCTAATTATTTTCATACCTGTAATTTTCTCATTAATTGATTTTAAGTTTCAGTTTAAACGTAAAGAAAAAAAAACTAACCCCAACGATAATAAAACAATCAATACAAAATTAGACAGCACAACAAAAGAAGAACTATATAACACGGTGGAGTTCGCAGTAAATGATGATGAAGGTGAATTATTATCAAAACCAGATAATGGAACTGGTAACAGCTTTAAAATTGAGGAGGATCCAACAATCCAACTTGATGCCGAAATATATACCCCTACTAATAAAGAAGTTGATGATGACGTTGAACTTATTGTAGAAGAAACACCAGTTGAAAAATCAGTTAAAAATAAACCACTACCTGGGGAGCATTTTGGAATAGGAACTGATTTTGACCCAACCTTAGAATTGGCAGATTATAAGCTTCCGCCGTTCGATTTACTTGTTGATTATGATGTTAACAATGTGCTTGTTACAAAGGAGGAATTGGAGATAAATAAAAACCGAATTGTTGAAACACTTAACCAGTATTCAATCGGAATAACAAAAATTAAAGCAACAATTGGTCCTACAGTTACATTATACGAGGTTGTTCCGGCCCCAGGCATTCGTATCGCAAAAATTAAAAATCTTGAAGATGATATTGCTCTAAGTCTGTCGGCAATTGGAATTAGAATAATTGCCCCAATCCCCGGGAAAGGAACAGTTGGTATTGAGGTTCCAAACCAAAATCCCAATATAGTTTCAATGAAGTCAATAATAACTTCTGAGAAATTTAGAAATAACAATTTTGATTTGCCATTTGGAATAGGGAAAACTATTTCAAATGAAAGCTTTGTTGTTGACCTGGCTAAGATGCCACACTTATTAATGGCAGGTGCCACAGGTCAGGGAAAATCAGTGGGTCTCAATGCAATAATAGCGTCATTACTATACAAAAAGCATCCGGCCGAACTTAAGTTTATTCTTGTTGATCCCAAAAAAGTAGAGCTTAATCTTTTCTCACGCATTGAGCGACATTACCTTGCAAAACTTCCTGATTCAGAAGAAGCCATTATTACTGATACAAGAAAAGTAGTACGTACCTTAAATTCATTGAGTATCGAAATGGACAATAGATATGAACTACTTAAGGATGCACAGGTGCGTAATATTAAGGAGTATAACGCGAAATTTATTGCACGTAAACTAAACCCATTGCACGGTCACCGATATTTACCATATCTTGTTTTGGTTATTGATGAGTTTGCCGATCTAATTATGACGGCAGGAAAAGAGATTGAAGCACCGGTTACCAGGTTAGCACAGCTCGCAAGAGCAATTGGCATACATCTTATCATTGCAACCCAAAGGCCATCGGTAAATATAATAACAGGTACCATTAAAGCTAACTTCCCGGCTCGTATTGCATTTAGGGTAATTACTAAAATTGATTCACGTACTATTCTTGATACCAGTGGTGCTGACCAACTTGTGGGTAGGGGGGATATGTTATTTTCAACGGGTAGTGATGTTATTAGATTACAATGTGCCTTTATTGATACACCGGAAGTTGAAAGGTTAACAAGTTTTATAGGTGCACAGCGAGCCTATCCAGATGCTATGCATTTACCTGAGTTTAAAGATGAAGAAGCGGAGCAGAAGACTGATTATGATCCAAAAGACAGGGATGAATTATTTGAAGATGCAGCATTAATTATAGTGCAAACGCAACAAGGATCAACTTCATTGCTTCAACGAAAGTTAAAACTTGGTTATAACCGAGCAGGACGAATTATCGACCAATTAGAAGCTGCCGGAATTGTTGGTTCTTTTGAAGGAAGTAAGGCTCGTGAGGTAAAAGTAGGGAGCGAAATGGCTTTGGAACAGTTTTTGAAAGATTTAAACTCAAACGATAGTGGATATGATGAGAATGAATAATACGAAACAAATAATTACGAAAATATTGAAATGACTTTATTCACACATTTATTCAATCACTTATTTATAATAGAAACCATGAAAAAGATACTTATATTTATCATAGTACTAATAACCGGAATTGCTTACGCGCAAAGCGATAAGGAAGCAGCAAAACTACTTGAGGATGTTATTAATCAAACTTCGTCGTATAATAATTTCAAGGCCAACCTTTCATATACAATGGTAAATATTGAAATGGATATCGATGAAAAAAAAACAGGAATTATTTATGTGCAAGGCGACAGTTATAGAATTAAAATGGAAGGGCAGGTAATCATTTCTGATGGGGTAACTATTTGGACTTATATAAAAGATTCAGAAGAAGTAATGGTAAGTAATGTTGATAATAGTGAAGAAAGCATTTCGCCAACTCAAATACTAACGAAATATAATGAAGGCTATCATGCTAAATTCGATAAGGATAAGAAGGATGAGAATTCACCTCTTAAGGAAATCACCCTTAAACCAATCGACAAAAATAACTTTGAGAAGATGAGTGTTATCGTAAACGCAAATAAACTTAGTCTTGAGAATTTCTCAGTTTATGATGTTAATGGAAATGTATTTACTTATCATATAGTCGATTTACAGCCAAATATTGATTTACCTGCCGATACATTTACTTTTGATTATGCTGAATATCCTGGTGTTGACGTAATTGATATGAGATAAACTTTGATGCCGCAATTAATGTTCACTGTGTCTTTTCTTGTGTTTATATGTTAGTCCAGAAATAATTACTGCTATCCACCCAATAATTAGTAATATTCCTCCAATTGGAGTTAGGGTTCCTGATAATCCTAAACTAAAGCCGGTAAGTTCTGTTAACGATGTAATGTAAAGCGTTCCTGAAAATAAGATTATTCCAATAACAAAAAGATAATAAATGGTATTTAAATATGAGCGACTAACATTTCTGTTCATGGCGGTAAGGCCTATTAATGCCAGAGCGTGATACATAAGAAATTCATTAGCAGTATTGAACATATTTAAATATTTATCGCTAATGTTATCTTCAAGTATGTGCGCCCCCACAGCTCCCATAAGCACACTAATAGCACCCATGATGCCAATTGTTACTAGAAATCGCTTTGTCATATCATTCTTATTTTGGTTATTAATAAACAAAAATACTAATTTCAAAATAATGTACCTTTGACTTTTTTATTTAAATTTTGAACATAATGAAAACTTCTGTTGATATTAGCTATTATCCACTAAAAGAAGAATTTAAACCTTCCATAAAAGATTTTATTCTAAGATTAAGATTACACAATAATATTGTTGTTAAAACCAATGGAATGAGTACGCAGGTTTTTGGAGAGTATATTGAAGTAATGGAGATTCTAACAAAGGAAATTCAATGTTCATTCGAAATTCCCCATTCAGTTTTTATTCTTAAGATTATTAATGCTGATCTTCAAGCTCTTCCTAATCTTAATTAATGATTGACTTTGTTGATTTCTTTTTGCAGCCATATTATACGGCTACAACATTTAATATTATTCTGGAATTTATTGCAGCTATTTTTGGAGTGATTAGTGTTTTATACGCTCGTAAAGAAAATATTCTTGTTTTCCCCACGGGTATAATAAGTACAGCGATATATGTTTATTTATTATCGCAGTGGTCGCTTTATGGAGATTTGATCATTAATGTTTATTACACAATGATGAGCATTTATGGTTGGTACATGTGGCATAAGGTAATCGACGATCAGGATCATCATATTTCCATTAGCCGGACAAATACAAAAGATAAACTAATCGCAATTGGAATATTTTTATTTACGTCAATATTTGTAATAGCTGTTTACCGTCATTATAATGTAATGCCTGATAATCTTGGATTTAGTGAAAGTATTTATTTTGGATGGGAGAAATTAACATCAGGTAATTTAGAAGATTTCAGATCAGCAACTCCATTTCTTGATACCTTTACTACAGGGATATTCTTTGCTGCAATGTGGCTTATGGCTAATAAGAAACTCGAAAACTGGATCTTATGGATCGTTGGTAATATTGTTTCAATTCCTTTGTATTTTGTTAAGGGATACGGATTTACTGGTATCCAGTATTCTATATTCTTGGTTCTTGCAATACTGGGATATCTGGAATGGCGTAAACAAATAAAATTGACTTACGAACATGCTTAAAAGAATAGCCATAACAGGACCTGAGTCGACAGGTAAATCTGTTTTAACCGAACAATTGGCAAAGTATTATAACTCAAGCATGGTGAGCGAGTATGTTCGTGATTATTTTTTAAATAGAGAATATATCTATAATATTGAGGATTTAGTTACAATTGCTAAGGGCCAATTGCAAAGAGAGGAAGGAATTGCCAAAACTTCAGTTGGTTTACTGTTTTGTGACACAGAGTTTATTTCATTTAGTGTATGGTCGGAGGTGATTTATAAGCGTGTTCCCTTTTGGATCGCAGAGCATGTAAAAAACCATCCATATGATCTATATTTATTATGTGATATTGATATTGATTGGGAAGATGATCCCCTGCGAAAAAATAGCCATAATAGACAATATATTTTCGATCTCTTTGTTAAAGAATTAGAGAGTAATAATTTTAATTATAAAGTGATTAGTGGAATTGGTGAACAGCGTTTTAATAATGCAGTTACTTTTGTGGATGAATTATTAAATAATGTCGGAAAGAAATAGTAATAGATTAAAAGTACTTCATCTGGTGAGATGGTATCCCAACAGATGGGATCCTATGCCGGGTTTGTTCATTCAACGTCATGCAGAAGCCGCAAACTTATTTTGTGATGTGGGAGTGGTTTATACACACCAGGTTGAAGACCAAGGTAAAATTAAAAGTAAATTTGAGATTGATTATTGTATTATTAATGGAGTCCCAACAGCAAAAGTATATTACTCCTCGGCAGCAGGTTGGGGTTTGCCAATAAATAAAACTATTAATATATTTCGATTTTTTAAGGCTAATATCATTGGAATAAAGAGAATTAAGGCGGAAATTGGAAACTTTGATCTTATTCACATTCACATATTAACTCGACTTGGTTTAATAGGATTGTATCATAAATTTATTCACAAAAAACCATATATAATTACTGAACATTGGTCGAGATACCTGGATCTTACCGATTCATTTAATGGTACTATTAGAAAGTTTGTTTCTCGTGTTGTAGTTAAGAATGCAGCATGCGTAACTGCTGTTACCGAAAACCTTGCCAAAGCTATGCACTCGCATGGTCTGTTAAACAATAATTATCTGGTACTTCCTAATGTTGTAGATGAAAAGTTTCTTTTTAAAAGTAAGCCTGATGCAAGTTTGGATAAGCAAACTACATTCTTACATGTTAGTTGTTTTGAAGATAAGTCGAAGAATATTAGTGGCTTATTACGGGTTATTAGTAAGCTTTCGAAGATTCGTAATGATTTTATTTTCAGATTGGTTGGTGACGGTATGGATATGCATTGGCTACTTGAATATGCAAGGGAACTTGATATTGATGAAAATAAAATAGTATTTACCGGACTACTTGAAGGCAACGAACTAGTTAACGAAATGTCCATTGCTGATATGTTGGTTATTTTTAGCAACTACGAAAATTTTCCTGTAGTAATAAATGAATCACTTTCACTTGGTATACCGGTAGTTGCAACAAAAGTAGGAGGCATTCCTGAAAGGATAAATGAACGAAACGGTGTTTTAGTGGACGCCGGCAGCGAAGATCAGTTGCAAGCCACTTTGATTGATTTTATGGATGGTAAACTAATATATGATATGGTCGAAATCCAAAAACAAGCTAAAAACGAATTTTCTCCCGAGTCAATTGGTAAAATATTGTATGGTTTATATGAAAATGCTTTAGCCTGATTAATTCATAAAAATTGAAATTATGTGTATCCTTATTTGAATGTCAATATACTAAAACAATATTTTAGCAAAATAACACTAGGGTAATTAAATATTTTCATAATTCGAATTTCATTCATTTGCTCACTCATTCACTCGTTTATTCATGCAAAGCAATCATTGGTAATCCCAATTTAAAAAAGTCATGTTTTGAAATTGTTTCCTTAAACAATGATTTGAAGAAGTTAGATTTATGAGCAATAAAGGCGATTGAATTAATATCGTTTTCATCAACAAATGACTCCAGAGCATTTTCTTTATCTGCTGTATCAATTATCGAGAAATTGAGATGCTTATTTTCTACAGTGGCAAAAGCTTCCTTAAGTTCGGTAATTAATTGCAAATTTTTATCACCACTACCTTCAAAATGAAAATGAACAACAAAAATTTTAGTCGGAATATTTTCAAACATTTTTATCAGAAGTTGAATCTTTGAATAATCTCTCTCATGGTTATTACTTGCATACATTATTCTTAATTCATCATGAAAGAATTCTCCTATTGGAACGGCAATTACAGGAGTTATAGCTTTGTTCATTATTTTTTTGGCCATACTTCCTTCAAAAATTTCATTTTTTCCATTTCCCTGAGTTCCCATCACAATAAACTGTGGAATTATTTCTTTGCATAAATTGGTAATTTCCCAACTTGGCTCGCCGCCTGTAACTGCAGTTTCTATTTTAAAATTACTAAGATTATTTTGAGTTAAATAATTCTCAACTTCCTCCTTAAGTTTTTTCATATTAGTTTCAGCTTGCTTTCTGAATTCTTCTACCAACTGCATATTTATGTAGGTTTCATTATCAAAACCACTGTTTAATCCAGAATCAGGAACTATAATCAAATCATTATACGAATGCTGAAAGTAGAGCCTTGTTTTGGCACTTGTACCAGCTATTCTAATGGCATATTTATATGTGGAAACTGAATGATCGGAGAAGTCGACGGGAATTAATATTGTTTTCATAATTGGTATTTTTATATGATTTCTTCTTTATTTGAATATGTTTATTTCTTAAAAAGATTTGATTGTAAAGTTATAAAAAAAGTTTATTCGATAAAAAGTGCGGTACAATTCATATTATCAACTATTTTTACGGTAAATATAATATCATTTTCTTCGATTGGGATGAAAATGAAATCACTGTATATGAACATACATTTTATTGCTATCGGCGGAAGTGCAATGCATAATCTAGCAATTGCATTAAAAATTAATGGAAATAATGTTAGCGGGTCTGATGATGAAATATTTGAGCCATCAAGAAGTAGGTTAGAACAGTATGATCTTCTACCTGATAGCTACGGTTGGTATCCTGAAAAAATATCCAAAGATATTGATGCAATAATACTTGGAATGCATGCGCATCCTGATAATCCCGAATTGCTTCATGCCCAAAAGTTAGGTTTAAAAATATATTCCTATCCCGAATTTTTATATTATCATTCAAAGGATAAAAAGCGTGTTGTAATTGGCGGAAGCCACGGAAAAACCACAATTACTGCTATAATAATGCATGTGTTGAAGAGTTTAAACTATGATTTTGACTATTTGGTTGGGTCAAAGATTAAAGACTTTGATGTTATGGTCAGGCTTAGTGATGATGCTCCTATTATGATTTTTGAAGGAGATGAGTATTTAAGTTCACCAATTGATCGAAGACCAAAATTTCATTGGTATTCACCTGATATTGCATTAATTAGCGGTATAGCATGGGATCATATAAATGTGTTCCCTACTTTTGATAATTATGTACGTCAATTTGAGAAGTTTATTTCTTTGATAAATAAAGGAGGAGCTGTAATTTATAATAGTGATGATGTTGTTCTGAAGGAATTGTGCTCTGGTATTGTTGGCGTTAGTGCTATTAAATACAGTGCGCCCAATTATGAGATCCGTGATGGGATAAATTATATCAAGTATGATAACAATGAAGTTCAATTGAGCATCTTTGGAATGCATAATATGATGAATATCAATGGGGCAAGACTTGTTTGTAATCAGCTTGGGATAACTAATGATGACTTTTATCAAAATGTAAGTAGTTTTGAGGGTACTGCCAACAGACTGGAATTAATGTCGCGTAATGGGGCTAACAGGCTGTATAAGGATTTTGCTCATGCTCCTTCGAAAGTAAAGGCAACAGTAGATGCGGTTAGGGAGCAATTCCCAAATTTGAATTTTGTGGTATGCCTGGAACTTCATACTTATAGTAGCTTAAATAGAGATTTCATTGACGGTTATTGTAGCTCATTAGATAAAGCTGATGCAGCTTGTGTGTATTTCAACAAGCATACTTTATCGATGAAACGTTTGCCACACTTATCCTCAGAGGATGTTCAAAAAGCTTTTAATAGGAGCGATTTATTTGTAACAACCAATTCTGAAGAGATGGTTGAGTGGTTAGTTTCAACTAAGAAGCAAGGAACTGTTTATTTGTTGATGAGTTCGGGAAATTTTAGTGGGATCAATTTAAGTGACTTGGGTAATATTCTAACAGCTTTAAATTGAGAATGAAACTAGAATTTCGACACATATACATAATATTAATTGCACTATTTGCTAACTCACTTTCAGTAGTTTCTCAAAATGAAACTGACAGTTTTCTGTTAAAGAAATTTCCTGCAATTATTGGGAATATTGGTTTTGCAACCGACAGTACACTTATTGTTGGTGGAGATATTCCTCGTGGAGAGATAACAACCTTTAATTTTGAATTATATAATTTTGGAAGTGAACCAGTTATATTTACAAATGGTAAATCAAATCGTTTTGTTTCGCAAATATTTGAACCTGTAGTTCTTGCCCCAAACATGACGGGCACCATGATTGTAGAACTCGACGCTGATTTCGAATTAGAGCTTGGTGAGTTTGGTGCTGAAATATCCATCATTAGTAACGATAAAAAGAATCCATACAAGTTTCTTAATCTACTTTTAAATGTTGTAGAAGGATTTGGCGGTGCTAATTCTCAAAATTACGACACAGTTCCTCATATTGTTTTCGATCACTATAATTATGATTATGGTCATCAAACCCGAGGTAGGGTTCAGTATCACACATTTTTAATTACCAATAATGGTTCGGAACCTTTAATTATAACAAAAGTTATTGTACCTAGTGGAATAACCATTGAAGATAGCCCTTTACAAGCTTTATTGCCTGGTGAACAATCAATATTACGATTGAAAATAAATACTCGAGGCAGGGTAGGAGTGCAGCATCAATCGGTTCTTGTACATTCTAATGACCCAGCCAATCCATTGGTTATTTTAGGATTACATGGTTCAGTTCGTGTATATCCAAATCATAAAAAAACCTCTGTTCAGTGCAATCCACAACAACAGAGGTTTTAAAATTCAATAAATTAACTTCTAACTATTCATAGAGATTAGAAATTCCTGATTCGAAGAAGTATATTTTATTCTATCCTTAAGAAACTCCATGGCTTCAACGGGATTCATGTCACTTAGATGATTTCTTAGTACCCATATTCTCTGAAGCATATCTTTATCAACAAGAAGATCTTCACGACGTGTGCTTGATGCAACAATATCAATAGCCGGATAAATTCGTTTGTTTGATAGTTTACGATCGAGTTGAAGTTCCATGTTACCGGTGCCCTTAAATTCCTCGAAAATAACCTCATCCATTTTTGATCCTGTATCAATTAAGGCTGTTGCTAATATCGTAAGTGATCCTCCATTCTCAATTTGACGAGCTGCGCCAAAGAATCTTTTTGGTTTTTGTAAAGCATTTGCTTCAACCCCACCCGAAAGTACTTTTCCGGAAGCTGGTGAAACGGTATTGTATGCTCTGGCAAGTCGTGTAATTGAATCCAAAAGAATAACAACATCATGACCACATTCGGTTAACCTTTTTGCCTTTTCAAGAATCAGATTAGCAATTTTAACATGTTTTTCTGCAGGTTCATCAAAGGTAGATGCCACAACTTCAGCATTTACACTACGTGCCATATCTGTAACCTCCTCAGGACGCTCATCTATCAATAGAATAATAAGATAAACTTCAGGGTGATTTGCTGCAATAGCATTTGCAATTTCCTTGAGAAGAACTGTTTTACCAGTTTTTGGTTGACTAACAAGCAGTCCGCGTTGTCCTTTTCCAATCGGACAAAACATATCCATAATTCTGGTTGAAACGGATTCGTTTTTATGTCCTGTAAGATTAAGTCTTTTATTTGGAAATAATGGAGTTAGAAAATCAAAAGGTACTCTGTCGCGTACGTCCTGAGGTAACATTCCATTTATTTTATTTACTTTTATTAACGGGAAGTATTTTTCACTTTCCTTTGGTGGCCTTACCTGTCCTTGGATAGTATCACCCGTTTTTAAACCAAAAAGCTTAATTTGCGAAAGTGAAACATAAATATCATCAGGAGAGTTAAGGTAGTTATAATCCGATGATCTTAAAAAACCATAACCATCAGGCATAATTTCTAACACACCATCAGCTTCAACAATACCTTCAAATTCAAATGCATACTTAGGTTTCTGCTTCTCAACTTGTTGAACTGGTTGTTTTACCTCAATATTTTCTGATTTTCTTTCCTGGATGATAGGCTTTCTTTCAACTGTTTCTTCCTTTACATCCTCAGTTTTTGGTTTTTCTCCTGGAATAACTTTCTCAGGTCTCGATTCAATAATTCTTGTCCTTTTACGTGGGCCTTTGTTTTCTCTTCTCTCAGGAGACACTCTTTCTTCTATCGGATTAGCCTTAACTGTTTCGACAGTATCTATTGGTTTTTTAGAAACAATTTTTTCATCAGTGATAGCTGTAGGCTTATTTACAGGCTTAGTCTGCTTAACAATAACCTCTGGCTGCTTTATATTCTTGCTTGAAGTTTTGTCTTCTTGATTAACGCTAACATCCTTTTTTACCTGATTTTGATTTGGGTTGTTCTTTTGTTCAGGAGATACTACTTTTGGTTGGTTTTTCTTATTTCTTGGTGGTGGCATCCTTTTTTTTGTTCTTTGAGCTAAGGTTTTTTTCTCTGCATCTAGAATGTCTTTGGATGGATTAAGAGCCTGATGATCAAGAATCTTGTACACCAGATCTTTTTTGAGTAGCTTATCAGACTTAGGAATGTCGAATTCCGCAGCTATTTGTCTTAATTCGGTAACGAGTTTACCGTTAAGTTCGACAATATCGTACATAAATTGGGGATTTAATTAGTAATTCAACGCTTGATACGATGAATCTTTAAAATTATAAATTTTTGATTTAAGTTTTGGAATATAAAAAATAACTTTTTTCTAAAGTAATTGCAAATGTACTATTATTTTTCTGTAATTAACTACTTTTGCAAAAAAATGATAAAATCATGATACAACGTAAACAATCGATATATTTATTTCTTGCCGGAGTAATTCTGCTTATTACATATTTTGTTCCATTGGCAAATTTTATTGGTGAGTCGAATTCGCTAGTATTGTATATATATCAGGTAATAAGCCTGGTGCCTGGAACTGAAACAGGGTTGAGTCCGTATTTTGTTCTCCCTCTTCTCACAAGTATATCGTTAGTGATAATTATTTCCTTTATTACAATTTTTCTATATAAAAAGAGAAAGAGTCAATTACTACTGGTAAGATTTATGCTTCTACTAATATTGGTTTATATTGGGTTATATTTCTTTCACTATATGGATGTCCTTGAAAATCTATCTGGTGGATATGCTTCCTATGAATTTGGGTTAGTAATTCCTGGAATTGATATTCAAATACCCACCATAATATTTATTATTCCTTTGGTAACCGCAATGTTGTTGTTTATGGCAGCCAGAGGAATAGTAAGTGATGAAAAGCTTATTCGCTCTACTGACAGGTTACGCTAAAAAGCAACCTCATTAGTTGATTTGTCGTTTAATTTCAAGTACTTCAAGTTCGGATATATTACCCGATTCAATAACAAACTTTGTTATGGTTATTAGTTTGTGTATGCCTGAATTGCCCGAAGCTCCAGGATTAATATGAAGCAAATTGTTCTTTTTATCAGGAATTACTTTTAGGATATGTGAATGACCGGAAATAAAAAGACCAGGTTTATGTGTTTTAATCAGCTCCCTTCCTTTTTGTGAATACCTGCCGGGGTATCCTCCAATGTGTATTATAATTACACTAAGGCCTTCTATGGTGAATAGTTCAAATTCGTTTAATTCTTGCCTGAGACTGCCTCCGTCAATATTACCGTAAACTGCCGTAGTAGGTTTAAATTTCTGCAGCGTATCGAGGGTTTCAATATTGCCGATATCACCAGCATGCCAAATTTCATCGCAATTGCTAAAAAAAGAAAACACCCGTGGATGAATATATCCATGGGTGTCTGAAATAAGTCCTATACGCTTCATTTTTAGAAAGTAACAACAAGCCCCAGTTGCATATTCTCGTTGAATTGAGTGCGAGGTCCAATGGGGTCACCTTTTACATCATGGAATATAGTGTTATCGTCATATATTAATTCGGTATTAATATTAACATTCAACCATGAATTAACTTTTAGAGTTATTGCTACCTGCCAATTTACATCAATATTTTGAGGATTATCAAGGTAATCAGAGAAGAGTTCCAGTTTTGTGTTAAAATTAACATTTTTAAATATCTCATATTTAAATAGAATAAGTGCTTTTGCTCCAAACATTGTTTTTACTTTCTTAGCATGTGTTATAATAACTCCAGCAGTGTCTACTTCAGCAGGGTCAAGGCCAAATGACCCTAAGTCGGCTAATACCTGATCGTTAACAATTAACCATTTCGCCGTTGCAGGAGAGAAGTTTATGCTAAAATAATCATTTGGTTTCCACTCAATACCCGGGCCAATATCAATTGTACCAGGAGCCATAAATTTCGAAATATAATTTGTTGAATCAACCTTGTAATCATAACCCTTTGCAAATTGTGATTTGAAAGTTAAAAGAATAGTAGCGTAAAGTTTTGAGTGAAACTTATAACCATAAGATGATATTAATTCAATTTTATCATCGGTTTTCATTGGGTCACTATCACCAATTAATGAGTACCCAAGTCCAAGACCTAACCAATTATCCCACTTATGTTTTTCTTTTTTGTAATTAGCTATTACAGAATATTTACCAGTGGTTGCCAAAGTGTTTTCGCCACCTGCCGACCAATTTGAAAAATAACTTTGAGTAAAATTTAAGCTAATTTTGTTCACAATTTTCCAATTTTTTATGGTATCAGCTGTTTGTGCCATTGAAATCAAACCGGAAAAGAGAAAAATGATTAAGAATACTTTTTTCATATCGTTCATATATAATTAATTAACTTTGTTTAAATGAACATCCATTTGAGGGAATGGAATGTTGATATTATTTTTACCAGCATTTTTATAAAATTTTTCATTTATATCAAAATATACTCCCCAATAATCAGCTGGATTTACCCAAACTCTTACCGTAAGATTAACAGAGCTATCAGCTAATGCACCAAGAACAATAAAAGGTTCAGCTGGTTCATTTAAGATTCTATTGTCTTCCTTGATGAATCCCATTATCATTTCTCTTGCAATGTCGTAACTATCGCCATATGCAATTCCAAAAGTCCAGTCAACTCTTCTAACTTCCTGGGTGCTAAAGTTTGTTAAACTACCATTTGATAACGGGCCATTTGGTATTAATATGGTTTTATTATCTGGTGTGGTTAGTATTGTTACAAAAATTTGGATTTCTTTAACTGTTCCTGAATGACCCTGGGCATCAATAAAATCACCAATTTTAAAAGGTTTGAAAAAGAGTATCATAATTCCTCCTGCAAAGTTTGAAAATGTGCCGTTGAACGCCATTGCAATAGCCAGTGATGCAGCAGTTAACATAGCAATGAAAGTAGTCATCTGAATGCCTACCATTCCAAGCACACTTATGATTAGTATAATTTTCAGAACAATACTAAACATACTTTTAAGAAAGGATTTTAATGCTGGAGTGATATCCGCTTTGTCCATTAAAATGAATGTCCTTTTGGTAATGAGTTTAATTACCCAAAATCCAATAATTAATACGACTATGGCTCCCAATAGTTTTAGGCCATATTCAACTCCTGTTTCTGATAGCCACGTGACCATGGCATCGGTATTACTTGATAGTACTTCGATCTGATCCATTATAAGAATTTTAGTTTCAAATTAATTTATAGTCATTTTAGTAAAAATATTAAGATCTATTATTGTAATATTTTTTACGGGTTTTTATATTTTTTTGCAAAAATATAAAAATAATGGAATCTTAGATAGCTGAGAGTAACCTGGAGATTACTGATTGATTTATTTAAAAGTTTCTTAGTTAACAGTAGGTTTGTCAAAGTGCACATCCATTTGCGGGAATGGCATATTGATATTATTCTTTTCTGCATTTTTATAATAATTTTCATTAATATCAAAATATACACCCCAGTAGTCGGATGATTTAACCCATGCTCTGACAACCAAATTTACAGTACTGTCGCCAAGATCATGTAAAGCAATAAATGGTTCGGCAGGTGAATTTAGAATTCTTTCATCAGCTTTAAGAAAACCCAATACCATATCTTTAGCAGTGTCATAATTATCACCATAGCCAATTCCAAAAACCCAATCAACTCGCCTAAGTTCCTGGGTACTGTTATTAACAAGAACACCGTTTGATAGATGAGCATTTGGTACTATAATAGTTTTGTTGTCGGATGATAAAAGATATGTATTGAAGATTTGTATCTCTGTTACTGTACCCCCGTGACCCATCGCGGTAATATAATCGCCAAGTTTAAATGGTTTAAAAAACAGAATCATAATACCGCCTGCAAAATTTGATAAACTTCCTCTAAAAGCTAGAGCAACTGCTAATGAAGCTGCTGTTAGCATAGCAATGAAGGTTGTCATCTCAATGCCTATCATTCCCAGCACACTTATAATCAACACAATTTTTAGAGTTACAGTTAGAATACTTTTCGTAAATGTTCTAAGTGCGGCGTCAACATGTGATTTTTCCATGAGTTTAAAAACTCTGTCAACTAGTATTCTAATAACCCATAATCCAATAATTAATACAATTAAGGCACCTAAAAATTTCATGCCATAGTCTACACCATTGGTAGCTAACCATTTCATTAGAGCATCTGCTTCGGTAGTAAGAGTTGCTATTTCTTTCATAATACTATATTTTGTGTTAATAATTATTCAATGGGTTGAAGTTAAACTAAATTCCACTTCCTTGTTGATTTGGAATATGGCCATCTTTACTTTCACCTTTTTTGAAATAAATTGTCAGGTTGTAGCTGGTTCGAACAGCTTTATTATCAATTATACCAGGATGCCATTTTATCGATTCAATTATCCCAATCGCCTCTTCGGTACATCCTCCACCTAGATGTTTTTTTACCACTATATTTGAAGGGAGACCATTCGTTTCAATTACAAACATTAGTTCAACATCACCAGTTAAACCAAGCTTTGAGGCAGCTTCAGGGTAACTAATCCTGCTGTAAATATAATCTGAAATTGATGTGTATTGAGCATTAAAAATTGCTTTTGGGGGTTTTTCAGTTTGCTTCAATGTGTATATTATACCCGAATTGTCGATCGGTGTATGTGGGATAATAATATGTTTGTATCCTCTTCGTTTAGCAAGTTTTAGGAATGCTTTAGGATTATATTTTAATTCAAATTCCGATTTTCCCAATATGGCCTTCCCATCTTTGGTTGCCGGATCCCATAATATTAACTTAAATATGGATATTGCAGAAGAATCAATCTCTGGAGATACTTTCTGGACAAGGTGGTAATTAATAACATTCCCAAGTTTATCGGTATAAAACATTATTTTTACTGTACCCTGAGTTTTATTTTGAAGATCCTTTTCGGGATAATCCATATGTGTTTTAATGAAATTTTTGAATACTTTGTTCCCGCTAACAGGTTTTGGTTCGGTATTTTGCGCAAAAGAAAATGTAAATAATCCACAAAGTAATAATGTACTGATAATAAATCTACTATGTTTCATAATGTTATGAGTTTATAATTCAAAGATAAAGGTATATTAATTGTCTGATATTTTAGTAGTTTTACTTATGAAATTAATAACAGGGAAAATGCTTAAGATATTTAATTTCCGTGTGAGTTTGTATGATTAGTAATGGCAAGGTTTTAAATAGTTTATATATGACATATAGTAGGGAAATTGAAAGTGATAATCTTGATAAACCAGTATTTGGTATCCGTCCGGTAATTGAGGCGATTAATGCAGGAAAGGAAATAGATAGGGTATTTATTCAAAATGGGTTGCGAGCTGAACTTTTTCAAGAACTTATGGTGCTATTAAAGCAAGACAATATTCCCTATAGATTTGTCCCTATTGTTAAACTCAATAAAATTACTCGCAAAAATCATCAGGGAGTTATAGCTTACGTTTCGCCAATTGAATTTGCTAATATTGAACATGTAATTCCAGGGTTATTTGAAAAAGGCATAGTTCCACTGGTACTAATCCTTGATAAAATATCCGATGTTAGAAATTTTGGAGCAATATTGCGAACCGCTGAGAGTACGGGCGTAAATGCTGTTGTTTTTCCCACTCAAGGTGCCGCACTATTAAATTCAGGAACAGTGAAGTCTTCGGCTGGTGCAATTTACAATATATCGCTATGCAGAAGCGATAATTTAAAAGATACAATTGACTTTTTGAAAAACAGTGGATTGAGGATTGCCGCTGCTACAGAAAAAGGAGCAGAACTATATCATCAATCGGATTTAAGCGGTCCATTAGCATTAATTATGGGGTCTGAAGGGGAAGGTGTAAGTGGAGAATACCTGAAGCGTTCTGATATGAAACTCATGATACCCATGATGGGTAAAACAGCATCGCTTAATGTTTCTGTAGCTGCCGGTGTTTTGCTATACGAAGTAGTGAAGCAAAGGCATTTCTAATGTTTAACTAGAAGATGACTTCATAGTGTCGAATTATCAGTTTTAAATCCATACTACAAACACGTTCTTCCATTTCACAAAAAGAAACAAAAAAAAACTCCGATGTTTATCGGAGTTTCACAATACATTTGTATTGTATTATCTTCTAGCTTCTTTAATTCTGGCTTTTTTACCACGAAGTTTACGGAAATAAAATATGCGAGCTCTACGAACAACACCAACTTTATTCACAACTATTTCATCAATAAATGGAGATGCGTCAGGAAAGATTCTCTCAACTCCAATATTGTTAGAAATTTTCCTTACAGTAAATGTTGCAGTTGGACCACTACCAACACGTTGTAATACAACACCCTGATATTTCTGTAAACGTTCTTTATTGCCTTCTTTTATCTTGTAAGTTACAGTAATTGTGTCCCCAGCTTTGAACTTAGGAAGCTCTTGTACCTTAACAGTATCTTCTACTATTTGTAATAATTCGTTCTTGCTCATCGATTTAAGATTAAGAGTTGATTTCTCAAAAATGAGTGCAAATATACAGCTATTTATTCAACCTCAAATTATTTTCGCAAAATAATTATTTGATTTATTAAATGGGGATTGTTAGTAAGTATAATTATGGTGTTTGTTGATATTATTGTTGATTGTTTTAACTAGATTCTGGTTCCATTCCAAGTTCTTCAATTAGCATAGTCTGAAGTCGTTGAGCCGAAACGCTGAATTTCATTTCACCCTTAACACTATATGCTATTTTGCCGGTTTCTTCGCTCACAATAATTGAAATACTGTCGCTAACTTCGCTAATGCCCAAGGCTGCACGATGGCGTAGTCCGATACGAGCTGTAATTTTCTTTTTAGTAACGGGCATTATGCAACCTGCGGCTACTATTTTATTTTTTGTTATAATCATAGCGCCATCATGAAGAGGGCTATTTTTAAAGAATATATTCTCAATTAAGTGCGATGATATACTAGCATTTATTTTTTGCCCAGTTTCAACATATTGATTAAGCTCGTTTTGCCGTGTAATAACAATAAGGGCACCTGTTTTTTGTTCTGCCATATGCTGGCAGGCAACTATTATAGGATCAATCTCAAACTCAAACCTTTCCTTAAAAACTATCTTCAGGAATTTAAAGCGGCGTCCTTGGCGATCAAAAAATGTTGTGGTTCCCAACGCAAGTAGAAATTGCCTGATTTCGGGCTGAAAAATAATGATGAGTGCTACTAATCCAACGCTAATAAAGGCTCCCAATATCTGCGAAAGCAATTCCATTTGAAATGCGTCAACAAGTTTCCAAATTAGAAATAATGAAACGATCCCAAAAAATATATTGATAGCCACTGTTCCCTTAAGCATTCTAAACAATGTATAAAGCAGTACAGCGACCAAAACAATATCTAATAGATCGAGGATTCTAATATCAATAAATAGTAAATTCAAAAGCGATGATTTTGTTCAAAAATAAGTAATATCCAATAACTCTCATTAGTTTCGCAAGCTTATTTATTTTTTTCTTTAAGCCACTTATACCAATGCTCCATGCCTTCGCCTGTTTTTACTGATACTGAAATAAATTCCAGATCTTTATTTACTTGTGATGCATATTTTTTTGCTCTATCAACATCAAAATCCACATAAGGTAATAAGTCCATTTTGTTAATAATACATAATTGAGCAGTTTGAAACATTGTTGGATATTTAATTGGTTTATCGTCGCCTTCAGTTGTGCTAATAACAACAATTCGTGAACTTTCTCCCAAATCAAACATTGAGGGGCATACCAAATTTCCAACATTTTCTATTAGTAGTACTGAGCCATCCGTGGGCTTTAATTGCTTTGTTGCAATGCTTATCATTTCGGCGTCTAGGTGACACCCATTCCCAGTATTAACCTGTATAACAGGGGCTCCTGCTGCATGAATTCTGTCAGCATCATTTGAAGTTTGCTGATCTCCTTCTATAATATAGAAATCAATTTCATTTTTTAGATCTTTGATAGTTTTTTCGAGAAGGCTTGTTTTGCCTGATCCAGGGGAACTAACAAGATTTAGGGCGCAAATATTTAGCGCTTCAAAATACCCTCTATTATTTGCAGCTTTGAGGTTATTTTTTGACAATACATCAATTTCCAGCTGTATTTCTTTACTTACCGGATGAGTATGATTTTGATGTTCATGATGATGATGGTGGTCATTACCATGATGATGACCTGTTTGACCAGGGACTGTATATGTTATATGATTTTCATCTCCACAACCGCATGTTCCGCACATAATATTTTGTTTAAGAATTACTAATAACTTGCAAAATTAAGAAAAGTGAATCTATTCTATTAATTAATTATAAATATTATGAATATTTGTGTTTTGCATTCAATAAAAAAACTGAAGGGTGCAGTATGACAGCGATTGTGAAAGATTAACTAACTATTTGAAATC